>CALGTJ010000211.1 GCA_937901435.1 uncultured Rhodobacter sp.
ACGCCCGCGATGAACGGCTATTCCAAGGTCCACGCAGACCGCCCCACCTATGACGTGGCGGCCGCCAAGGCGCTGCTGGCCGAGGCGGGCTATGGCGAAGGGTTCGCCTTTGGCCTGAAATGCCCCAACAACCGCTATCTGAACGACGAGGCCGTGTGTCAGGCCGTGGTCGGGATGCTGGCACAGATCGGCCTCACAGCCGAACTGGACGCCATGCCTGTCGCCAACTACTGGCCAGAACTGCGCGCCGATAACTTTGATATGTTCCTGCTTGGCTGGTCGCCCGGTGGTGCGTTCGATCACGAACATCCTGTCCGCTTTCTTGTGGCGACGCCCAATGACGAAAAACGGTTGGGCTCGTGGAATTTCGGCGATTATTCCAACGCGCGCATCGACGCAGTGTTGCCGATGATTCAGTCCGAGATCGACCCCACCAAACGGCAAGCGATGCTGGACGAGGTCACTGGACTTTATCAGTCAGAGCACGCCTATGTGCCGATGTATGTCCAACCCCTGATCTGGGGTGCGCGCGACACGGTCGAGTTGACCCAACGCCCGGATAACTTCTTTATGCTGCGCTGGGTCACCGTGAACTAACCTCAACGCACCCCATGCGCCGCACCCATCCGGGGGCGGCGCGTCCTTTTGACTGGCCCCCTAATGCTCAGCTACATCCTTCGCCGCGTGGTACAGTCCGTCGTTGTGCTTTTGATCGTTGGCCTTGTCGCCTTTTCCATGTTCCGCTTTATGGGCGATCCCATAGACAATCTGTTGGGGGTCGAGCGCACCGTCGAAGACATCGACCGCCTGCGTGCGATCCTTGGCCTCGATCAGCCATTCGTGGTGCAATACGTCAAGTTCATCGGCAACGCGATGCAAGGCAATTTTGGCGTGTCCTATGAACAGGGTCGCCCGGTCAGCGCGATTTTGGCAGAGCGCGCGCCTGCCACACTGGAACTGGCGCTGGTGTCGGGGCTGCTGGCGATCGGTCTTGGCATTGTGCTAGGCGTTTACACCGCCATCCGCCGTGATGGCTGGGCCGCGCATGTGATCATGACCGTCTCGCTGGTCGGTGTCAGCCTGCCCACCTTCCTGATCGGAATTCTGCTGATCTATGTCTTTTCCGTCGAATTGAACTGGCTGCCCAGCTTTGGGCGCGGCGACACCACTGATCTTGGTGGGTGGAGCACGGGGTTTCTGACCACAAGCGGCCTCAAGGCCCTGATATTGCCCGCAATCACCCTTGGTCTCTATCAAATGACCCTGATCATGCGACTGGTCCGCTCTGAAATGCTTGAGGTACTGCGTCAGGACTATATCAGCTTTGCCCGCGCGCGGGGATTATCTGAACGGGTGATCAATTTTCGCCATGCGCTGAAAAATACGCTGGTGCCTGTGATCACCGTCACGGGGCTGCAAATCGGGTCTATCATTGCTTTTGCGATCATCACAGAGACCGTGTTTCAATGGCCCGGTCTGGGCCTGCTGTTCATCAACGCGATCCAATTCGTCGATATCCCGGTCATGGCCGCCTATCTGATGCTGATCTCTGTCATGTTCGTCGCGATCAATCTGTTGGTGGATCTTCTTTACGTCGCGGTCGATCCCCGTATGCGCGGCGAGGCCAGTCAATGAGCCGTCTTTACCGCGCATGGGACAGCGACCTGGCCTATGCGTTTCGCCATTCCCCCATCGCCATGTTCGCCACATTGGTCGTGGCGCTGCTGGTGCTCGGCGCGGTTTTTGCCCCCCTCATAGCGCCGCATGACCCGTTCGACCCGGCCACGCTGAACCTGATGAACGGCTTTACCGCACCGGGCACGCCCAACGCCTTTACCGGAGACAGCTTTATCCTTGGCACCGACAATCAGGGGCGCGATATGCTGTCTACGATCCTTTACGGGATGCGTGTCTCGCTGTTTGTCGGGGTCGCTGCGGTCAGCCTTGGCATGGTCATCGGCATCACGCTTGGCCTGATCGCGGGGTATCGTGGCGGCTGGACGGATACGCTGATCATGCGCGTGGCGGACGTACAACTGACCTTTCCGTCGATCCTTGTGGCGATGCTGATCTTTGGCATCGCCAAGGGCATCACCCCGGTTGAATACCGCGATCAAGTGGCGATCTGGGTGCTGATCCTCGCCATCGGCCTGTCCGACTGGGTGCAATTCGCGCGCGTCGTGCGCGGCGCGACCTTGGTGCAAAAGAACAAGGAATATGTGCAGGCCGCGCAACTGATTGGCCGATCCGGCACCGCCATCATGCTGCGCCATATCCTGCCGAATGTGCTGTCGCCTGTGCTGGTCATCGCCACGATCTCGCTGGCGCTGGCGATCATCGCAGAGGCCACGCTTAGCTTTCTTGGTATCGGCGCGCCGCCCACGCAGCCCTCGCTGGGCACATTGATCCGGGTCGGTCAGGGGTTTCTGTTCTCGGGCGAGTGGTGGATCCTGTTCTTTCCCGCCTGCACCCTGCTCGCGCTGGCGCTGTCGGTGAACCTGCTGGGTGACTGGCTGCGCGACGCTCTGAACCCGAGGCTGAAATGACCCCGCTGCTAGAGATCAAAGACCTCACGGTCGAGTTTCCCACCCGCCGGGGCATCTTTACCGCCGTGGACAAGGCCAGCCTGAGCGTCGCCCCCGGAGAAATCCACGGGCTTGTTGGCGAAAGCGGCGCGGGCAAGTCGACCATCGGCGCGGCGGTCATGGGGCTGTTGCAACGCCCCGGCCATATCACCGGGGGAACAATCAATCTGAAAGGCCGCGCGGTTTCCGGCCTTGATCGCAGCGCCGTGCAGGCCCTGCGCGGACGCGAGATCAGCATGATCTTTCAAGACCCGCTGACCTCGCTGAACCCGCTGTTCACCGTGCGACAGCAATTGGTCGAGACGATTACAACCCACCTCGACGTGACCCAAACCGAGGCCAACCAGCGCGCCTTGGACCTGCTGCAACGGGTGGGCATCCCGGAACCCGAGATGCGGCTGGATCACTACCCGCATCAGTTCAGCGGCGGCATGCGCCAGCGCGTGGTGATTGCGCTGGTGCTGTGTTCCGAGCCGGACGTGATCATCGCAGACGAGCCGACGACGGCGCTGGATGTCTCTGTTCAGGCGCAGGTGCTGGATCTGATCAAGGACCTTGCCCGCGAAAGGCAGGTCGGTGTCATTCTGATCACCCACAATATGGGCGTGATCGCCAACACCACCGACCACGTCACCGTCATGTATCGCGGCCAGGTGATGGAAAGCGGGCCAACTGCGCAGGTCCTCGGCGCGCCAAGTCACGCCTATACCAAATCCCTGATCGCCGCCGTGCCCCGCCCGCAGATCAAACAACACCGCTTTGCGCAGGTGTCATTCGGCGGGCGAGAAACCGGGTTTCAGATCGCGGATCTTGCGCGCAACTGGAACAAGCCGCAGGTGGATCGCGCCAAGCCGCTGTTTCAGATCGAGGCCCTGACCAAACGCTTTTTGCAAAAGCCCGCGCTGCTGCCCCGCAACCGACACTACTTGAACGCGGTGGATGGGGTCAGTTTCGACATCAAGCAAGGCGAGGTTTTTGGGATCGTGGGCGAAAGCGGATCTGGCAAGTCCACCGTCGCACGCCTGATCGGAGGATTGCACAGGCCTGATGCCGGGCACCTCTTTTTCGACAAAAAAGAGATCGTCGCAGGCGCGGATCTCACCGCCTATCGCCGCCAGATCCAGATGATTTTTCAGGATCCCTATAGCTCGCTCAATCCAAGGATGCGCGTCGATCAGATCATTGCGGAACCCGCCAGACACCTCGGCTTGCTCTCGGGCAAGGACCTGCGCCACCGGGTTGATGAATTGCTGGACCGCGTTGGGCTAGGCTCGGCGGCGGGGCAGAAATACCCGCATGAGTTTTCCGGCGGGCAGCGTCAGCGCATCTCGATTGCGCGCGCCCTTGCCACCCAGCCGCGCTTTCTGATCTGCGACGAACCGACCAGCGCGCTGGATGTTTCGATACAGGCGCAGATCCTGAACATCCTCAAAGACCTGCAAGAGCACCTGAACCTGACCATGCTGTTTATCAGCCACGACCTGCCCGTGGTGCGGCAGATGTGTGACCGCGTCGGCGTGATACAGCGCGGGCAACTGGTCGAGGTGGCGCAGACTGAAACTCTGTTCACAGCACCCCGGCACCCCTATTCGCGTCACCTGCTGTCGCTGATGCCCCGCCTTGACGAACTGGCTACGCCCGATCTCACGACATTGTCAGCCCCGGTTGCGCCCCGCCCTGCACCCGCATAGTTTGCCCCCGAACACATGGACCGCGTGGTCCAATTCAAGAAAGGTTCCTATGTATGTCTTTGCTCCGCTCTGCGGCCCTTGCCCTTCCCCTGAATCTTGCGCTGGCGTTTCCTCTTATGGCTGCTGATCCCATCGTGCTCGACAGCGAAGAGCAGAAACTCAGCTACGCGCTTGGCCTGCTTTACGGCGCGCGTATTTCCGAAACTTTCCCGCCGCTGCAACTGGACAGTCAGGCGGTCGTCGAGGGCGTGGCCAATGCCTTGGGTGAGGGAGAGCGTCAGATGACTGACGACGAAGCGCAGGTCATGCTACAAGCCTTTGCCCAAAAGCTGGACGAAATCGCCAAGGCCGAAACCCTTGCGACACAGACCGCCTTCTTTGCCGAGAACGGCGCGAAAGACGACGTTGTCACGACCGAGAGCGGGCTACAGTACAAGATCATCACATCAGGCGAGGGCGACGCCCCGCTGGCCACGGACACGGTCTCTGTCCACTACGAAGGCCGTCTGCTGGATGGCACCGTCTTTGACAGCAGCTACGCGCGCGGTGCCCCGGCACAATTCCCCGTCAATGGCGTGATCAAGGGCTGGGTCGAAGCCCTGCAACTGATGACACCCGGCGCAAAGTTCGAGCTTTGGATTCCATCGGATCTTGCCTACGGCGAGCGCGGCTCTGGCCCGGCAATCGGACCGAACGAGATTCTGAATTTCGACGTGGAACTGCTGGAAGTTCTTAAGTAGGCCAGTTGTCTTTTCTATCCAAAAGAAGGACTCTGTCGCATTGCGGCAGGGGCCTTTTTTGTTCAAATTTGCGCTGCAACTGAGCGCGAGATTGGGGGGATTTGGGGTGGTTTTGGTGGGTGGCTTGGACAGTTACTGAATGATTTCAATGCGGTTTTTCAAACACTGTGGACCATTTTGCCCAAATCCCACACCCCACATCTTTTAAAGACCGCCTTAATACGTCTCAACGAGCTCTTTAAAGGTAATTACTCACCCCCCATTTTGAGAGTGTGCGTCTCAGGCGAGGGTTT
>CALGTJ010000212.1 GCA_937901435.1 uncultured Rhodobacter sp.
TGATGGCCGATTACAAAGATCCCGAGAACACAATCCTGATGGAACTCAAGGACGGCACCGTCGTTATCGAGTTGCTCAAAGACATCGCGCCCCAGCACTGCGACCGCATGAAGGCGCTGGCGCGCGCGGGCGAGTATGACAACGTGTGTTTTCACCGTGTCATCGACGGTTTCATGGCCCAGACCGGCGATGTGGCCAATGGCAACATGGAAAAGGATTTCAACATCCGCGGCGCTGGTACTGGCGGCTCGCAGCACCCCGATCTGCCGGCCGAATTCTCCAAGATCCCGCACGCCCGTGGCTCTTTGGGCGCGGCGCGCTCGGCCAACCCGAACTCTGCCAACTCGCAGTTTTTCATCAATTTCAAGGACAATGATTTCCTGAACGGTCAGTACACCGTTTATGGTCAGGTTGTGTCTGGCATGGAATTCGTCGATAAAATCGCCAAGGGTGAACCGCCGATGAACCCCGACCGGATGATCTCTGTCAAGGTGGCCGCCGATGTTGCATAGGCTCGCCCTGATCCTCTGCCTTGCTGCGGTCCATGCCGCCACTTCTGCGGCTGCGACGGGTCTGAAGATCACCGTGGCGGGCGAGGCCAATGGCGTGATCGAGATCGACCTGCTCGAAGACGTGGCGCCCAATCACGTGGCGCGGATCACGACACTGGCCAAGGCGAGCGATTACGACAACATCGCCTTTCACCGGGTGATGTCGGGCTTCATGGCCCAGACCGGCGATGTGCAATACGGCAAGATGGACAAAAACCTTGCACAAGCGGGCTATGGCGGGTCTGCCCTGCCAGACCTCAAGCAAGAGTTCTCTGACATCAAGTTCGAGCGTGGCATCGTCGGCATGGCCCGCGGGTCCAGTGTAGATTCCGCCAATTCCCAGTTCTTTCTGATGCTTACGGATTATCCGTCACTCAACAACAAATATACTGTTGTCGGGCGGATCACCAAGGGCCTTGACGTGCTGGACAAGATCAAGCTGGGCAAGGGCGGCAATGGTGCAATCATCGGCGCACCGGACGTTCTGGTGAAGGCCGAAGTGATCGAGGACGCCAGCTAGGCCAGCCTTGATCGGTCAAACCCGCGTGAGACCGCTGCAATAAGGGCTAGGCGTATGGGCAACTCTCTGGCACCCTCTCAGGCGATGTCGAGGAGGACCCCATGCGCCTAGCCCCATTTCTTGCCGCCGCCACCCTGAGTCTGAGCCTGAACAGTGCCGCACAGGCTGATCCGGATTTTTGGAAATACGAGTGGCCCAACACCGATTTCACCACCAACACCGTGGAAAACTGGGTCGAAATCCTGTCTGGTGGCCCCCCCAAAGACGGCATTCCCGCGATTGATGACCCCAGCTTTATCAAGGTTTCGGACGAAAGCGGTATCAATGGCCGCGAGCCTGTCATCGCTGTAGAGATCGACGGCCAGACCCCGCGCGCCTATCCGATCCGCTATCTGACGTGGCATGAGATCGTCAACGACCAGATCGGCGATGTGCCCGTCGCCGTCACATTCTGCCCGCTCTGCAATTCCGGCATCACCTTTGACCGCCGCGTTGACGGAACCGTCCTTAGCTTTGGCGTCTCGGGCAAACTGCGCAATTCCGATATGGTGATGTATGATCGCGAAACCGAAAGCTGGTGGCAGCAGGCGGTCGGCACCGGGATCGTCGGTAAATACACCGACACAGAACTGACCCAACTGCCCACATGGATGGAAAGCTGGGACGAATTCACCACCCGCAATCCCGACGGCCTCGTCATGGCCGAACCGCGCTACAACCGCTCTTACGGCAGCAATCCTTACGTCAGCTATGACAGTTCAACGCGCCCCTTCCTCTATAGCGGAGAGATGCCCCCCCATGACATCCCCCCCTCGCGCGGGTCGTGCGTGTGGGCGATCAGGCCTGGCCCGTCTCGCGTCTTGTGCAAGGCCGTGAAATCAGCGAATCTGGTCTGACCCTAAGCTGGACCTCAGGCCAGGCCTCAGCCCTAGATTCCCGCGCTATCGCAAAAGGCAAAGACGTCGGCACCATCCGCGTGCGCAAAGACGGCAAAGACATCCCCCACGACGTGATGTTCGCCTTCGCCTTCCATGCCTTCTTTCCAGAGGGCGAATGGATGCTGAAATAACGAGGTTGGTTTAACCAAATTGAGTGCGCCTCAAGAAGCGCACGCTTTATAGTAGGGTTGGCGCAAGCGGATGGTTCACTGATAAAAAACACCCGTAGAGCCTTCATCTGGCCGAAAATACCTCGGGGGTTTGGGGGCTGGCCCCCACGCGGTGGTTGGTGAGGGAACTGCCCCCATGAGGGAAAGTCCGTGGGGGCTGGCCCTCACCGGGTCGGATGCGCCAAAGCAAACCTGACGCGATCACTCCCCAAGCGTCACCAGCGCGTGCCGCTTTTTCCCGGCGCTCAGCTTGATCGGGCTGGCCAAAGCTGCCGCATCCAGCATCATCCCCGCATCGGTCAGCGGCCTGTCATCAATCCGCGCGCCATTGTCAGAGATCAGACGCTTGGCCTCTTTCCCCGACTTCGCCAGCCCCGAGCGCACGATCAACTGGATCACCGAAATCCCCTCGGCCACCTCTGCGGCACTCAGCGCCAATGTCGGCAGATCATCGCCAATCCCGCCCTTTTCAAAGACCTCTCGCGCCGTCGCCTCTGCGGCTGCCGCGGCCTCTGCGCCATGGGCCAGCGTGGTGGTCTCATTGGCCAGCCGCGCCTTGGCCTCGTTGATCTCACTGCCTGCCAGCGCGCCAAGGCGCTCGCATTCGTCAACTGACACTTCCGTGAACATTTTCAGGAACTTGCCCACATCGGCGTCATCCACATTGCGCCACCACTGCCAGAATTCATAGGGGCTCATCATGTCTTCATTCAACCAGACCGCGCCATCGACGGATTTGCCCATCTTCTTGCCATCCGCACGTGTCACCAGTGGCGTCGTCAGGCCAAAGGCCTCTTTGTGATCCACGCGCCGGATCAGGTCGGCACCAGAGACGATATTGCCCCATTGATCGGACCCGCCCATCTGAAGCGTGCAGCCAAAGCGGCGGTTCAACTCAAGAAAATCATAGGATTGCAGCAGCATGTAGTTGAATTCGATGAACGACAGCGGCTGTTCCCGGTCCAGTCGGGACTTGACCGACTCAAACGCCAGCAGGCGGTTGACCGTGAAATGCTTGCCGATATCGCGCAGAAAATCCACATAGCCCAGCTTGTCCAGCCAGTCCGCGTTGTTCACCAGCGGCGAATCCGTCGGCCCATCACCGTAAGAGATGTATTTCCCGAACACTCGCCGGATGCTCTCTGCGTTGGCGTTGATCTGCTCGACCGAGATGATCTTGCGCATCTCGTCCTTGCCGCTTGGATCCCCGACCTTGGTGGTCCCGCCGCCCATCAGCGTGATCGGGCGGTGGCCGGTCTTTTGCAGCCAGCGCAGCAACATGATCTGCACAAGGTTGCCGATGTGCAGCGAAGTGGCCGTCAGGTCATAGCCGATATAGCCCGTCACCACGCCGCTGGTCAGGCGCGCGTCCAATTCTTGCAGGTCGGTACAATCGGCCACAAAGCCGCGCGCAGTGATCTCGTGCAGAAATTCGGATTTTGGGTGGTAGGTCATAAGAATTCGGTCCATCGTTCAGGCTGGCCAGTATTATACTGGCCTGTGATATATCCGGGCCTGCGACGAAGGGAAAGCCATGAAGATCACCGGACCTGTTTGGGCATTAGGAGCGATGTCGGGCACCTCGATGGACGGGGTGGACGCGGCATTGCTGCGAACTGATGGCGACACGATCGCTCAATTCGGCGACAGCGGCTACCTTGCCTTTACCGACGCGCAACGGGATGTCCTGCGTGCCGCCCAAGGGGCTTGGCCCGGTGATCCCGGCGTGGCCGAGGCCGCCGAAGTGATCGAGACCGCCCATGCAGAACTCCTCTCTCGCTTTCCCGCCGATCTGGTCGGCTTTCACGGTCAAACCCTCGCCCATGACCCTCAGGGGCGTGGCACGCATCAGGCGGGCGATGGCGATGTTTTGGCCGAAGTGCTTGGCCTGCCTGTCGTCTGGGATTTCCGCAGCGCCGATGTGCGGATGGGCGGGCAGGGCGCGCCGCTGGCCCCCTTCTTTCACTTTGCCTGCGCGCGCTGGATCAAGGCGCGCGCGCCTGTGGTTTTTCTGAATCTTGGTGGGGTGGGCAATATGACATGGGTCGATCCAACCCGTCCAACGCCAGAGGCCGACGGCGCGTGTCTTGCCTTTGACACAGGCCCCGCCAATGCGCCGATGGATGACCTGATGCAGGCCCGCCTCGGCAAATCTTGTGACCGGGACGGGGCTTTGGCCGCATCCGGGACCGTCGACAAGAGCATCGTCGCGCGCTTTATGGAGAACGGATTTTTCCACAAAATGCCACCGAAGTCTCTGGATCGAAATGCGTTCACGACCCTTCCAGAGATGGTCGCCCGCCTCTGTGACGCCGATGCCATGGCCACGCTCGCGGCCATCACCGTCGCCTCTGTCCTGCGCGGGATGGAGCATTGCCCAACCCCTCCGGCCAAGATCCTCGTCTGCGGCGGCGGGCGGAAAAACCCCGTGCTCCTCGCAGGCCTCAGCACCGCGCTCAACACCGTGTTCGCCACAGAGGTCCTCCCCGTCGAAGCCGTCGGCCTCGACGGAGACATGCTGGAAGCACAGGCCTTTGCCTATCTCGCCGTGCGCGTCGCGCGGGGCCTGCCCACTTCTGCTCCGGCCACTACGGGCGTTCCTGCGGCTGTCGGGGGCGGGAAAATCTCCACCCCAAACCCAACCCGGTCCAAACCCAACCCAGTCCAAACCAACTTGGGCTAGGCAATCGAAAACCCCGGCGAGGCAAGCTCGAATGTGTCGAACATGAACCCCGGCGAGACGGTGCATCCCACCAGCGTATACGCCCCGGTGGTGGCCGCAGCCTGCCAGTGATTTGCGGGCACGATCAGTTGTGGATGCTGCCCCGCGCCCAGATCCGGGCCCAGAAGATGCTCTGTCGCCGGACCAAGGTCGCTGGCAGCCATCGACAGAATCAGCGGTGCCCCGGCGTAGAAATGCCAGATCTCCGCCGCATCGACCCGGTGCCAATGACTGCTTTGCCCGGCCTTCAGCAGGAAATAGATGCAGGTGCCCGCCGCGCGCTCGCCATCAGGTGCGTCGGCGATCCACGTCTGGCGATACCAGCCCCCCTCTGGGTGGGGGGCGAGATTCAGTTTCGCGATGATGTCATCAGGGGTCATTTCAGAACCGAACGACCCGCATAAATCGCGCTTTCACCCAGCATTTCGTCGATGCGGATCAGCTGGTTGTATTTGGCCAGACGGTCAGAGCGCGACAGAGAGCCGGTCTTGATCTGCCCACAGTTGGTGGCGACGGCGAGGTCTGCGATGGTGGCGTCTTCGGTCTCGCCAGAGCGGTGGCTCATGACATTGGTATAGCGCGCGCGGTGTGCCATATCGACAGCCTTGAGCGTTTCAGACAGGGTGCCGATCTGGTTGACCTTGACCAGCATCGAGTTGGCGACGCCCTGACTGATGCCATCGGCCAGACGGGCAGGGTTGGTCACGAACAGATCGTCACCGACCAGTTGCACCTTGTCGCCCAGCTTTTCGGTCAGCATTTTCCAGCCGGCCCAGTCGTCCTCTGCCATGCCATCCTCGACCGAGATGATCGGATATTCCGCGCAAAGCGCGGCGAGATAGTCGACGTTTTCGGCAGAGGTCAGCGATTTGCCCTCGCCCTTCATCTCGTATTTGCCGCCCTCGTAATACTCGGTGGCCGCGCAATCGAGCGCCAGATAGATGTCTTCGCCCGGTTTGTATCCCGCCTTTTCAATGGCCTTCAGGATGAAATCCAGCGCGTCGCGGCTGGACGAGATATTGGGGGCAAAGCCGCCCTCATCACCGATACCGGTGTTGTAACCGGCGGCACTCAGTTCTTTTTTCAGGGTGTGAAAGACCTCGGACCCCATGCGCACCGCCTCGCGGATGTTTTCCGCGCTGACCGGCATGATCATGAATTCCTGAATGTCGATCGGGTTGTCGGCATGCTCGCCGCCGTTGATGATATTCATCATCGGCACCGGCAGAACGCGCGCCGCCGTGCCGCCGATGTAGCGATAAAGCGGCTGGCCGGTGAAATCAGCGGCGGCTTTGGCGGTGGCCAGCGACACGCCAAGGATGGCATTCGCGCCAAGGCGGGCCTTGTTGGGCGTACCGTCCAGCTCGATCATGGCGGCGTCGATGCTTTCCTGCTCTGTGGCGTCGATGCCGACCAGCGCCTCGGCGATCTCGCCATTGACGGCGGCCACGGCCTCCAGCACGCCTTTGCCTAGGTAACGCGCCTTGTCACCATCGCGCTTTTCGACCGCCTCATGCGCCCCGGTCGAGGCACCCGATGGCACGGCCGCGCGTCCCATTGTGCCGTCCTCCAAGGTCACATCAACCTCGACCGTGGGGTTGCCCCGGCTGTCGAGGATCTCGCGGGCGTGGATGTCGATGATGGTGCTCATTGGGGGGCTCCGTATGCTGCGGGCGTGAGGAATTTCGCCCGCTCTATAGCAGGGGTTGCGCAGAGAGGGAACGGGGTTGTTAGCGGTAACTCTGCCCATATGTCGGCCGGGCTTTGACCATAATGAGTGCCTTTGGCACGCTTTGTCAGCTTTGCCCCCGCCTGCGGCGAGGTCAAAGCGGTGGGCCTCGCCTGACTGTCGCCGCCTGGTGCCACGCTTGGTGCTGCGCCGTGTGCTATGCCGTGTGCTGACGTCGTTTGCGACGCCGTGTCTTAGCAAGGTCGCGGATGATGCGGATGATATAGATGGCGGGCTTAGCCCGATTTGGGCGAGGGGGACACACTGGCCTGCGGGCGGTATATCTGGCGGGTGCGCAGCAGGACGAAGAGGCCGGAGGCGATGATGATGACGGCACCGATCAAGGTGATGGCATCCGGGCGTTCGCCAAGGAAAACAAGGGCCAGCATCAAGGCAAAGATCAGCCGGGAATAGCGAAAGGGCGAGACGGCAGAGATTTCTCCGATGCGCATGGCGGCGGTGATCGCGTAATATCCCATCGCGGCTGTGCCCGCTGCGCAGACCAGCCAGCCCAGTTCCAACAGGGTGCGTGACGGGCGGGCGGGGCCAAGCGCCAGCAGGACCGCGCCGATCGGGACCAGCATGAAAAAGGCATAGGTCGCCAGTTGCAGGGTCGAAATCTCTTTCGGGGCCAGTCGTGTGATCACATCGCGCCCGCCAAGGCCAAGGGTTGCGCCGACCGCAATAAGGGCACCGAGGGACAGGTTTGTGCCTCCATCCCCGCCAGCACCGGGGCGCAGTATCAGCAGCACACCCGCCAAGCCGATCATAACGGCGATCCAGCGGCGCGGGCCGACCTTTTCGCCTAAGAAAAGCGCCGCACCTGCGGTCACCACCAGCGGCATGGCTTGGGTGATCGACGAGACCAGCGACAAGGGGGCCAGTGTCAGCGCGGTGATCATGCAGATCGAGCCAAGAATTTCCGCGCCGTTTCGCAAAATCACCATCGGATGAAAGAACAGCCGCGAAAACACCGGCAAACCGGCGGCTTTGGTCAATCCGGCAAAAACCAAAGAGCCAAAGACGCCCATAAAGAACATGATTTCCGCAATGCTGAGGGTCCGTGACGCGTAAATGATGAACAGATCAGAGGCCGCAAATGTCGCCATTGCAGCAACCATCAGGCCAATCGCGCGCAGGTTTTCCAAGCTCAGTCCGCGTCCCGTTTAAGAGGCACACCGTAAAGTTCCAGCCGGTGCCCCTTAAGCTGATAGCCCAGCTTTGCCGCGATGCGTTCCTGCAACGCCTCAATATCGGGGTCGACGAATTCGATCACCTCGCCCGTGTGCATGTCGATCAGGTGGTCATGGTGGTCGCGATCCGCGGTTTCATAGCGCGCACGCCCATCGCCGAATTCGTGTTTTTCAAGGATGCCTGATTCTTCGAACAATTTGACTGTGCGATAGACCGTCGCAATCGAGATTTTGGGATCGACTCCACTGGCGCGGGCATAAAGCTCTTCGACATCAGGGTGATCGTCGGAGTCTTGCAAAACAGCCGCAATCACCCGGCGCTGTTCTGTCATGCGCAGGTTATGAGCTTCGCAGCGCTCCAGAATGGTCCCGGTCATCGGCTCTCCTCAATCGTGCGCGTCTTCTAGGTCAAAGTGCGGCAGATCACAAACCCGTAGCACGCTGCAGGTCCGACATTGGTAACTAAATTTGAACCTTTTGAGGGTTTCAGGTGACCAACAAACAGAGCCGCGCGGTGGCGTCGGCAAAAAAACGGAGTTTAGGGGATGAAAATTTTATTGGCTGTCATTGCCGGGTTTATTCTGCCAACGGTGCTGGCGATGGCGGCGGTTGCCGCGCCGAGTGATTTAACAAGTGCACCGGGTGTTATTTCGGTTGAGGGGGTCTTTGAATGACTTTGAAATGGTTGCCGGGGCTGCCGCTGATCGGTCTTGTGTTTTTGACGGCATTTATGATGCGCGACGCCAAACCCGATCCCAGCCCAACACCGGAAGCGGAACAAAGGCTTGCCCTGTTGGACTCTGCCTCGTTTGACTAGGCCTCGTTTGACTAGGCCTCGTTTGACTAGGCCTCGTTTGACTAGGCCCCGTCTGGTTTGGCCCTGTCTGGTTTGGCCCTGTCTGGTTTGGCCCTGTCTGGTTAAGCCCTGTCTGGTTTAGGGCAGCCTGATTGATACCCGTCTGATTGATACCCGCCGAGCCACGTCCGCGCTGGGTCAGTCCTTGGCAATGACGCCCGCGTCAGCCGCTGTCTATGACGCGCGCGTCAGGCGCTGTGCCAATGCGCTGACCGTCAACCCTTGCACGATGATCGAAAAGATCACCACCATATAGGTGCAGGTCAGGATCAGCGGTTTCCAATCGGTGTCCGGCAGGCTCAGCGCCAGCGCGACAGAGATCCCGCCTTTTAGTCCTCCCCATGTCATGATCGGGATGGTTCCGGCGGTAAAGCCGCGAAACGGTTTGAGCAGGGCCACGGGGATAGCAACGGCCACGAAGCGCGCCACAAGGGCCAGCCCAATCGTCAGCGCCCCGGCGGTGACCGCGTCCATGGTAAAGGCGACGGCAAAAACCTCGACCCCGATCATCAAGAACAACACCGCGTTCAGGATTTCGTCGATCAGCCGCCAGAAGCCTTCGACATACAGCCGGGTCTGCTCGCTCATGCCGTGTTTCGTGCCGATATCACCGATCAACAGCCCGGCCACCACGGCCATGATCGGGGCGGAAACATGAAGATATACGGCCAGTTCATAGCCGCCAAAAGCCAGACCCAGCGTCAGCAGCACCTCTAGCGAATAATCATCAATGCGCCGCATCACCCGGAACGTCAGCCAGCCCAGCACCGCGCCCAGCGCCGCGCCGCTCACCGCCTCTTTGAAAAACAATAGCGCCGCATCCGCATAGGCATTGCCAGCCTCGCCGCCATGTGTGTCCGCGCCGGGCAGGGCAAGCCCGACCAGCACCAGAAACACCACATAACCCACACCGTCATTGAACAGCGATTCGCCCGCGATCTTGGTTTCCAGCGTCTCGGGCAGGTTGGCCTTGCGCAACAAACCCAGCACCGCCACCGGATCGGTCGGCGAAATCAGCGCCCCGAACACCAGCGCCAGCAGCAGCGGCATCCCCGTGATCCAGCTAAAGCCAAAGCCCACAACAACCGTACTTAGCCCCACGCCAATCGTCGCCATCAACAAGACAGGCCAGACCTGTGCGCGCAGGTCTGACAGTTTCACATGCAAGGCCCCCGCAAACAATAATAGCCCCAGCATCCCCTCTAGCAAAGTGTCAGAGAATTCCCAGGCAATCACCTCTGCCCGGATTGCCGCGCTGACCGCCGGGCCGGGCAGCACAAAGTCCAGCCCGATAACCGCAAGCGAGGCCAAAAGCGCCACCACCAGAATGCCAATCGACGAGGGCAGTTTCAAAAACAGGTAGTTGATCGCCCCAAAAGCCCCCGCCAGCACGATCAGCAAGGCAGCAATCTGTAAAACACTCATCCCGAACCGCTCCCGGTAACATTGCGCATGGGCCATACCACGGCGCGTTGGCGCTTGACAGATGGGTCGCGCACCGCTTGGGTCGCGCTCTGGATTGAAAGGACACAAGATGGAGCGCAAAGACCAGATCGACGCCTTCGGGGCCATTTCACTCGTCGGCTTTTCCGCCGTTCTGGGCTTTAATCAGGTGGTGATCAAAGTCACCAATGGCGGCATTCAGCCCGTGTTTTCTGCCTGCCTGCGCTCTGTCGGGGCGATGATTCTGCTCTACCTCTGGATGCGCCAGCGCAATCGTCCGCCCCGGATCGTGCCGGGGGCGGTGCCAGCCTGCCTTTTGGCCGGAACGCTCTTTGCCTTTGAATTCGTTGTCCTTTACCTCGCCGTTGATCTGACCAGCGTGGCGCGTGTGTCGATCATCTTTTATTCCATGCCGGTCTGGCTGGCGCTGATGGCCCATGTGGCGATCCCCGGCGATCAGATCACAAAGCGCAAGGGCATGGGGCTGGCGCTTTGCGTGGCCGGGGTCATCGTCGCCATCTCGGATCGCCCTGCCACGGGCGAGGTGTCATTGGTGGGCGATATCATGGTGTTGGTGGCCGCGTCCTGCTGGGCCGGGATCGCGCTGATCTCGAAGACCACCAAATTCAGCCAGGTCGATTTCACCATGCAACTGTTTTGGCAGGTCAGCATCTCGGCCCCGCTCTTGTTCATCGCGGCGCTGTTTTTCGGCCCGCTGATCCGCGATCTGGAACCGATCCACCTCTGGGGCCTCGGCTTTCAGACCGTGATCGTGGTGACCGCAGGCTATCTGTTCTGGTTCTGGTTGCTCAAGATCTACCCGGCCTCGGGCGTGGCGTCGTTCAGCTTTCTCTCGCCGATCTTTGGCGTGGCCTTCGGCTGGTTGATCCTTGGCGAAACCGTCGGCCCGGCCCTGACCGCGGCGCTTGTGCTGGTGGTGGCCGGGCTCTTGCTGATCAACCGCCCCAAACGTGTTGTGCCAGTGCCGTCGGCTTGAACCCTGCGGCTTGGCATAAAGCGCGGGGCCCACAGGCCCCGCTCAATGTGGTTAAACTAGGTTCCGCAAAACGTCGCCTGAACGACTTCATCCGGCGCGGGAGGCTTGGCAAAGTCCGCGTCCTCCGGGCTTAAGTCAAAAGGCGTTGCAAGCACGCGGTTTAACGTGAAGAAC
>CALGTJ010000213.1 GCA_937901435.1 uncultured Rhodobacter sp.
CGGGGACCGGTGATCCATATTTGGGGTATGGCGTGCCTCAGCTGGTGGCTTCGCAAGGCTCTGTTGGCGATGCGTTGGCTTTGTCGACTTTGGATTGCGCCGAAGATGTACTGCATCAGGTAAAGGTCTATTTCGCGCAAGGATCAAGCGACGTGATCCGGGTCCGTGTGGATGTGGTTCTGGGTGCGATTGAGGTGCTCTATCGGTTTTCCACGGATGCGGTCGAGGTTGTGGCCGGGGTTCATGTCGTCACTGACGCCGAGGTGCAGGATCTGGGCAATGGCCTACGAGAGTTGCGGTTTCAATTTGCGGTTGCGGCGGATGACGACACGACGGTGATCGAGATTGGACCGGGTTCGGCAGTGAGTGGCGAAGAGGTGGTCGTCTACGGTGCAGCGGTGTTTGAGCCACGAGTGACGCAGACGGGCTGGGTGCCAAGGTCGAAGCCGTTCTGGTTCACGGAACTGGGCTGTGCGGCGATCGACAAGGGCACGAACCAGCCGAACAAGTTTCTGGATCCGAAATCGTCAGAGTCGCAATTGCCGAAGTATTCTAACGGGCGGCGGGATGATTTCATGCAGGCGCAATATCTGCGTGCGATGCTGTCCTATTGGGATGAGGTGGAAAACAACCCGATTTCAGAGGTTTATGGTGGTTCGATGATCGATATGAGCCGGGCTCATGTCTGGGCTTGGGACGCACGGCCTTATCCTAATTTTCCGGGAAATGCGGCGCTTTGGAGTGATGGAGAGAATTATCTGCGCGGGCATTGGTTGAACGGACGGGCGTCCTCGCGGACGGTCGCCGGGGTTGTTGCCGAGATTTGCGAGCGCTCTGGATTGAGCAATTACGACGTGTCCGGGCTGACCGGCGTGGTGCGGGGCTATTCGGCGGATCAGGCGGATACGGCGCGGGGGCGGTTGCAGCCTTTGATGCTTGCATACGGATTTGATGCGGTTGAGCGTGAGGGGCAGTTGGTGTTCCAGACACGGGCGGGTCGGTCCAAGGTGACGCTGGAGCAGGATCGGCTGGCGGTGTCGAATGAGGCCGATAGCGATCTGGCGCTGGTGCGTGCGCCCGAGGCCGAGGTGGCGGGGCGTTTGCGTCTGAGCTTTATCGAGGCGGATGGTGAGTTTGCCACGCGGGGTGAAGAGGCGATTTTCCCGGATGAGGTGTCGCGGTCTGTGTCACAATCCGAGATGCCGCTGGTTCTTACGCGGGCCGAGGCGAAGGGGATTGTCGAACGCTGGCTGGCGGAATCGCGGGTTGCACGGGATACGGCGCAGTTTGCGCTGCCCCCGTCGATGATGGCGGTGCAGGCGGGCGATGTGGTGACCCTGCCAGTGGATGACGGGGTCGCGGATTACCGGATTGACCGGGTCGAGCAAGGCGCGTTTCAGGCGATCGAGGCGGTGCGGGTCGAGCCTGAGATCTACGAGCCGAGTGATGCGGTCGAGTTGACGGTGACTCCACGCGCCTTTGTGGCGCCCGTTCCGGTGGATCCGGTTTTCCTGGATCTGCCGCTGTTGACCGGGGATGAGGTGCCTCATGCGCCCCATATTGCGGTGACGGCAAGGCCTTGGCCGGGATCTGTGGCGGTCTATGCAGCGCCTTTAGATGATGGCTATGCGTTGAACAAGCTGCTGCCTGCGCCTGCCACGATGGGGTTGAGCGAGACGGCGATGTTTGCGGCCAAATCCGGCGTGCTGGACAGGGGTGGCGCGTTGCGGGTGAAACTGGTGAGCGGGACTTTGTCGTCTGCCAGTTTGAGCGATGTGCTGAATGGGGCGAACGTGGCCGCACTTGGTGATGGGTCGTCGGGGAATTGGGAGGTGTTCCAGTTCACAGAGGCGACGCTTGTCGGTGAGCGGACCTATGATCTGCGCGGGCGATTGCGCGGGCAGGCGGGGAGTGACGGGGTTATGCCGGATCTTTGGCCTGTGGGCAGTACATTCGTCTTGCTGAACGGGGCGATGAGCCAGATTGATCTGGCGCTGTCGGCGCGCGGTTTGGCGCGTCACTACCGGATTGGTCCGGCGCAGCGCAGTTATGACGATCCGTCCTACACGCATCTGATCGAGGCATTCGACGGGATTGGAATGCGTCCCTATGCGCCGGTGCATTTGCGGGCTGAGAAGGACGCAGGCGGCGATTATGGTGTGAGTTGGGTGCGGCGCACACGGATCGACGGTGACAGCTGGCAGTCGGTCGAGGTGCCTTTGGGAGAAGAGAGCGAGGGTTATCTGGTTCGCATCCTCAAAGACGGTGGTTTGAAGCGGGAAACGCAAGTGAGTGCGCCCGGGTATGTATACACGTCTGCCTACAGGGCTGCGGATGGGGTGAGCGGAAGTTTTGAAATTGCAGTGGCTCAGGTTTCTGCCCAGTTTGGGCCGGGGCCGTTCAGGAGGATTTTGATCAATGAGTGAGACATATCAATTGGGTTTGCCGCTGGTACAGGCGGCGCAGGCGCAAAAGCATGTGACGGTGAACGAGGCTTTGGCCAAGCTGGATGGGCTGACGCAACTGACGCTGGAATCCATCACTGTGACAGTGCCGCCGGTTTCGGCGGATGATGGCACGGCTTATGGGGTGCCATTTGGGGCCGTTAATGACTGGGTCGGGCATGAGGGCGAGGTTGCGATCTGGTCCAACGGAGGCTGGGTGTTCTCGGTGCCGCGCGCGGGGTGGCGCGGCTATGTGACCGATGCCGCCTCTGCGGTTGCCCATGATGGGGCTGGCTGGGTCAATGGGGCGTTGGCCGTGTCGCCCAATGGCGCGGCATCCCGGTTCGAGGTGGTGGAATTTTACCATGTTTTCGGGGCCGAGGCGGTATCGACGACTTCTGTGCTGATCCCGCAATATGCGATGGTCTATGCGGTGACGGGTCGGGTGAAGACGACGATCACCGGGGCTGTGACCAGCTTTGATATCGGCTTGGCGGGGGCGAATAATCGCTATGGATCAGGGCTTGGCCTTGCGCAGGGGTCCTGGCTGGTGGGGATTACCGGGCAGCCGGTGACCTATTATTCAGACACGGCGCTGCAGATCACAGCCAATGGGGGAAATTTCGCGGCGGGTGAATTGCGGCTGGCGCTGCATTATTATCTGCCCACGCCGCCGTCGATCGTAAGCGCCGCGTTATCGCCCTCGTAGACGTTTGAAGTCTGTCATCTG
>CALGTJ010000214.1 GCA_937901435.1 uncultured Rhodobacter sp.
GCTATGCCGTCGTCCGCGTCCAGCACGGCCCACAGCCGATCCAATGTCCCCGCCGCCAATTGCGCGTCATTGTTCAGCAACAAGGCATAGGGCGCCGAACACTCCGCATAGGCGCTGTTGCAGCTCCGCAGGAAATGCAGGTTCTCGGCGTTACGTTTGTAGGTCAGTCCGGGAACATCGGCAAATTTCGCATAGCGCGGATCAGGCGAGCAGTCGTCAATTATCACAATGCGCACCGAAACTTCCGGCGGCGCCTGCGCGATCGCAGCGAGGCATTCCACCGTCATCTCGAACTCCTGGTAGCATGGAATGAGGATGTCGACCTGGGGCTGCTTCGCGTCGGCGAATTTCAGGTCTTTCAGCGCGGCCTCGTGATCCACCAACGCAACGGGGCGTATGTCCCGCTCGACATAGCTTTCCAGACGGCGCCGGGTCTGTTCTGCCAACCGGCTTGTCAGGCTGGAATAGTTGTTCAAAATGGTCTTGGCGGATCGGTCGAGCGTCGTTGGTTTAAGCATTGCGATTGGCAGGCCGTATGCGGTGGTCGAACTCGCCTCGCTTGACTGGGGCGCACGGGACACAAACCGCCCGTGGCGCAGGTAATGGGCTAGCGGCCGCTCCAACGGGGTGTCGTCTTCGGCATAGTGCTCGGAATACCAGACCGGATCAAAATCCGGGCTCGATACGCGGCGCTCCGCATCACCGACGGTCACAAAATGCAGGAATGCGGCTGCTGTACCGGTCGGGATATCGTTGTAGCGCGACCGATAATAGTCGATATCGACCAACGGGTGCGGGCTGCGCTCGGCCTCATCGCTCCGGAGCAGAAAATCGAACAAATAAGAGGGCGAAACGCGCGTGCCGCTGACCGATTTGCGGTAGTGCTTGAGATCGAAAAAAGGGCTGGGATCGACCGTATTGTCGGCGAAGATTTCCAGAACGTCACCAAATTCGAGCTCTTCCAGACATTTCAGATCTGGCCGCAAGAACCGCATGAAGGCCATATCGATCAAGGGGTGAGGCGACGTTCCAGAATCGAACCCGTTGAGCAAGTAATCGGTAAGCGTATCATCCGAAGCAAGCAGATGCGGCCGCTGTCCTCGGTAGAAGGAATCGTCTAACATCGGAAACATCGCAGCGCGGTTGTTGGATGACAGCATGGAGAAGAGGTCGAGAAATTCTTCACCATAGTGGATATCGGTACCCACCAATGACTGGACCAATTTACTTGACAGGATTCCACTTCGCAGAAAATTCTCAGCTCGTTCGATGGCGAGGGCATGAAAATAAATAGAGCCAGATTCGTTCATTTGAGCAGTTTCCGCCAGTTTCTGACGTCATCGATGTTTGCGGCAGAGCTCGCCCGCCACTCTTTGTATCCCATCTCAAGGTAATGCTCGAGACCAGTCGCGACCTCACCACTTTTGATGGCGAGCGCGACATCGGGGTATTGTTTGACGTACCAATCCTCGTCGAAGCCTCTGCTCGGGGCAAAACGCCCCTCAAAGAAACCGGACTTGCGATAGTGGTCACTTGCGCTGTCTATCACTCCGTCATTCAGCGCCGTATCGATATCGGCGTATCTGCGGTACACTGCCTCATCGATATTCGAGTAGCCTAAGGCCATTTCGATGAGGTGCCGCAAAACGGCACCGTCGATAGAAACCTCTGTACCCTTGGTCAGCTGTTCAGGCGTTATGCCGGTCTGACCAAAGAAGTGCTCAGGGTGGGGGAAGGTTGTCACGCGGGTTTACCCTTAATCTCTTGCTTCAATTTCTTCGACAAAGTCGGACTTAGCATCGAGTCGGCACTCCACTACGACAATACCTAAGGTGCGTGCGTCCTCGCCTAATTTCTCGGCCCAAGGTGGCTCAACCCGGATCAGAATGTCGGCGCTTTCGCCTCCGACCGCGGAAATGGTTTGTGTAAGTGTTTTTAGGGCCCCAGAGGGTAAGTCCTGTTCCAAAAGCACATCCGTCGCGCCTTGCCGAATCGAGATGGTGCGCTGCATATCTTCAAACGGTGGACTGAAATAGGTCACGGTCAGTATCGGGTTGTCTGACGGTGCGATAAAGCGAAGTCGGGCATAGGGCGACATCCAATTGTCTTCATACCATTGGCCAACCTCAAGCTGTCCATTGGTCCGGGCGCCCGCATCCGCCTGCATCATGTCATCGCTAGGCTGCAACGGCTTCTACCCTCTCCAGCATGCGCAGCCCCACCGCGCGATGCGAACACTCCTTGCGGACGGCATTCTGTCCGATCCGCGCGCAAGTGCGGAACAAATCAGGGTCTTGCAGAAGCTTTCCCGCGAAATATACCGCGTGATCGACATCGGGTTCGGCCCATTGCTGGCTGCTGTGATGCGGGTATTGCCCTTCTTCCACGTCGCGCATTTCATATCCGATCATGCCTGGATGCGTGTCGTCCATGTAGTCCAAGTTCCCAGACCACCCCGTTGCAATTGCAGTCCGGCCCAGCCACATGGCTTCGGCCGCCCCCCGTCCAAACCCTTCTGATCGATGAAGCGACAAAAAACAATCACAGGCAGCAATCAAGCTGTGCGTTTCGTAGGTATCGAGCAGACGGTCGATAAAAACTACGCCCTGTCTTGCCTCACCCAGTGTGTCCGAAATCCACGCCTTCGCGTCATGGCTGCCGCTCTTTACCTTGACGGCGAGCTGCATGTCGGTGAACGGGTGGCGCCGCTGCAATTCTCTGAACATCGCGAGAACCGCCTCGGGGTTCTTGCGCGCGCTGTAAGATGACAGGTCTAATAGCGTCAAAAAGACGAAGGACGAGCTGCGCAAGCCGAAATGGCGACGCGGCAAGAAAGGCCGGGCGGGTAATTGGACAGCCTGACCGATGTGCTGGGATGCGACGCCGGACGCGGCGAGGCTGTCCTGAACGAAACGGGAAATCGCCCATACTTCGTCAAAGCATTGCAGCGGCTCGACCCATTCCTGGGGATATGTCGGCAACTCCCAGGCTGGCACGACCACATTATATCCGTTGCTGAAATCGATTCCCCGCTGCTCCAACGTGCTTAGAACTGAGACAACCTCGTCGCCGTTGATGTGGAACACCCGGACCGGCGCATCTAGGCCTGCAGCCTCAACGCCTTGGCACAAGGCGATATGATCCCTGTCGACACGTTTGGCATATCGGTAAACGTCAAAAATCTCGCACCGGAGATCGAGCGAACGATAGGCTGCGAAGGCCGACCGCATTTCCTCGCCCTTGCCGATGCTGGCGAAAGGGTGTCCTGCGAAAATCACTGTTGGCTCTTCAGTCAGGGAAGTGTTTTGGACCATTAAAAATGATCTTTCTGAAAAACAGGTTAATGAGTTTATGTGTTACGGTCTAACCTGAGCGTTGTTCCACCACGAAAGTATTTGACACCCAATATCTTGGGATGTCAACCGCGCTGTCCTCCCGAACTTCAAGGAGTCGGCAAGATGATTTCTCTATAATCTCAAGTACACCTCGCTGCGGCAAGCAGTGCATTTCTATGTCCGGAGCATAGAGGTGGTC
>CALGTJ010000215.1 GCA_937901435.1 uncultured Rhodobacter sp.
GTTTCCCCGGCTTTTTCGCCTCGTTCTTTCGGCTTAGCCAGTTCCTGCCGGATTCTCTGTATTATCGGTTGTTCTCTTCTCGGTAACAGATCCTGAACCAGCACATCAGAGGCACCATGAACATCAATCCGACCCGCTTTCTGCAAGACCTGCACGCCTTACGCCAGTTCGGTGCTGAGGGCGTCGGTGTGGTACGTCCCGCCTACAGCGATCCCGATATCGCCGCGCGCGAATGGCTGGCGCAGCGGATGGCAGAGGCGGGGCTGACGCCGCAATTTGATGCGATTGGCAACCTCTTTGGCCTGACAGAAGGGCCAAGCCTGCTGCTGGGCTCGCATAGTGACAGCCAGCCAGAGGGTGGTTGGCTGGACGGGGCGCTGGGCGTTATCTCGGCGCTGGAAATTGCGCGCGCATCCATCGAGTCCGGTGGGCCGCCGATCTCTGTGGTATCTTTTCAAGACGAAGAGGGGCGATTTGGCGTCACAACCGGCTCTGCGATCTGGTCCGGGGCGCTGCCGCTGGACAAGGCCGATGGGTTGATCGACCACGCTGGCGTCCCTTTTTCGCAGGCGCGCGCAAGCATGGCGCATCTTGTGACCGGAGAGGTGTCGCCTGACCGCTTTACTGGATTTATCGAGATGCATATCGAACAAGGCCCATGGCTGGATCAGGCTGGTGAGCATGTGGGCGTTGTCACCGATATCGTGGGTATCCGTGACATGCGCGTAACATTTGCGGGCCAGCAGAACCATGCGGGCACCACGCCGATGCACCTGCGTCGCGATGCGGTGCAGGGGTTCGTGGCCTTTGCATCTGCCATCAACGAGCGGCTAGCGGATATCGTCACACCCGCAACAGTCTGGACTATCGGCCATGTCGCCGTTTCGCCGAATGCGTCGTCCATCGTGCCCGGTAAGGTGGTGTTTTCGATGCAATGGCGGGACGCAGAGATCGCTCGTCTAGACGCGATGGAGGCCGTGATTCGCGAGACTGCCGCTGAAATCACCCAAGCGCGCGGGTTGGGGTTGGACTATGGTCCGATGCTGGGCCTTGATCCGGTCGCTATGGATGCGCGGTTGCAGGGTGCTTTGGCTGACGCGGCAGGGCAGCTTGCGCCCGGAAAATGGCGCAGGATGCCGTCGGGTGCCTTGCATGACGCCACCAATGTGGCGCGTCATTTGCCCGTCGCCATGCTGTTTGCGCCCTCGATCGGGGGAATAAGTCATGACTTTGCCGAGGACACAGCCGAGGCGGATCTGGTGGTCGGTCTGCAGGTCTTTGCGCAGGCGGTAGGTCGTCTAAGCGGCTAAGGCAGATAGCCGAGCATAACGCCTGTGGTGCCAACCATGCCCTTTATCGCGGGCAAAAGTGTCGCGGCGACAATGCCGACTACTGCGCCAACAGCCAATCGCACTGGAAGGCGCGGGACTTGTGGTGCGACGGCGCTGAGGCCAGCGCACACGATTGCATAAAATCCAATGGTGAAAGGGTCCATAGTCAGATTTTAGCATTGTTTCTGCATAAATGCAGCCAATTTTCCGAACTCACGCAGAATTGGGCAGTTAATTGAACGTCTGTTCATAAAAAAGTTGACCTAGAGCTGTCATAACGTTCTATTATCCAAGCATCGCTGCAAAGCGGTGTCGGCTGGGCCAGCCATCAGGGAGGTGAACGTGCCAGAAAAAACCGGTAATTCGGCGGATCTTGTCTCGATTCCTGCGCTTTTGGCGCGAAATGCTCTGAAATATGGGTCGTCCACGGCGTACCGCGAAAAGGAATTCGGCATCTGGCAAAGCTGGACCTGGATTTCTGTCGCCGAACATGTGCGCGGCATGGCGTTGGGCTTTCTCGCGCTGGGTATGGAAAAGGGCGACTACGTGGCGATCATTGGTCGCAATCGTCCCGCTTTATATTGGGCGATTGTCGCGGTGCAAAAAGTTGGCGCGATCCCGGTGCCTTTGTATCAGGATGCGGGCGCCGAAGAGATGGCCTATGTGCTGGAACATTGCGGCGCGCGCTTTGTCGTGGCTGGCGATCAAGAGCAGGTCGACAAGGTGCTGGAGGTGCAGGAATCTGTGCCCTGCATCGAACATATCCTCTATCTGGATGCGCGCGGGTTGCGCAAATACGACCACGCCCGCCTGCATGCGCTGAAAGATATCGAGGCTGAAGGGCGCGCCGCGCAGGATCGCTTTGGCGATGAGTTGGCCAAGCGCGAGGCCGCCCTGACCTACGACAGCACCTGTGTGATGCTCTATACCTCTGGTACGACGGGACGGCCCAAGGGTGTGGTCCTGTCCAATCGCAATATCATCGAAACGTCCAAGGCCTCGTCAGAATTTGACAAACTGCGCCCCGGGGACGAGGTGCTGGCCTATCTGCCGATGGCTTGGGTGGGCGATTTCATCTTTTCCATCGGGCAGGCCTATTGGACGGGGTTCTGCGTCAATTGCCCTGAAAGCCCCGAAACCATGCAGACCGACCTGCGCGAGATCGGGCCGACCTATTATTTTGCCCCGCCGCGCGTGTTCGAAACTCAGTTGACCAATGTAATGATCCGAATGGAGGACGCGTCGCGGTTTAAGAAATGGCTGTTCGATACCTTCATGGCCGTGGCGCAGCGGGTCGGCCCGCAGTTGTTGGATGGCAAGAGCGTCAGCGGGATGGACAAATTCAAATACTGGCTGGGTAATATCTTTGTTTATGGGCCGTTGAAGAACACCATGGGCCTTAGCCCGGATTATTCATCGAGGCGAGGGTGTGTGATGGCGGCGGTAGCGT
>CALGTJ010000216.1 GCA_937901435.1 uncultured Rhodobacter sp.
GTACATCTGGGGAAGATACCAATGCGGAATCTTTCAAGTATCTATGGACTATATTTCCGAAGCACGTGTTGACGCCGAAGAGCTAGCTTACGTGTCCGGTGAATCGCGGAAATTCAATGAGGCGCTCAATGACGTGTGGCATGTCGAACTCGCCACTTTCGGCTGCGATACTGAAACTCGTCAGGCCATGATGAACGAATTCATGTGTCTTGTCCGGGGAATGGCCTTTCAAAGCCAGTGGCGAGATGATCCGGACTACTTTCAGAATATGCTGCGAAATTGGCTAATCAGAGCACGATCTGTCTTAATCCCCGCAAACACAGATGGATAGCCGCAGCATAAAATGCTGAGAAATTGAAAACCTCAGCTGAAAATGCTAAACTTCGCCGCAAAACGCACTTCCCTCTTGACGATATCTCTTACTCTTGATGGAAATCCAAGACGGAGAAAAAACGATGCTCTCAAACTCGCTCATAGAAAAAGACCGCGCTCATTACTTCCATCCCGTGGTGCCGATCCGCGCGCATGAAGAGCGCGGTGTAACGGTCATGCAGTCGGGCAAGGGGGTGTTTCTGACCGACGCCGATGGAAATGAACTTCTGGACGGATTTGCCGGCCTGTGGTGTGTCAACGCGGGCTATGGCCATGAGAACGTGGTCGCGGCGGCCACTGAACAGATGCGCCGTCTGCCCTATGCCACCGGCTATTTCCATTTCGGCAGCGAGCCGGCCATCGAGCTGGCCGCCAAACTGGCGGAACTGTCACCCGGCGATCTGGACCACGTGTTCTTCACCCTGGGCGGGTCGGACGCTGTCGATACCGTCATTCGCATGGTGCGGTATTACTTCAATGCCCGTGGCAAGAGCACCAAGAAGCACTTCATCGCGTTGGAGAAGGGCTATCACGGCTCCACCTCGAATGGTGCCGGGCTGACTGCACTGCCGGTCTTCCAGGACGGGTTCGATCTGCCGATGCAGTGGCAGCACCACATTGCTTCGCCCTTTCCCTATCGCAACGATGCAACCACGGATGAGGAAATCATCGCACAAGGCGTCGCCAACCTGAAAGCCAAGGTGGCCGAGCTTGGTGCGGACAATGTCGCCGCCTTCATCATGGAGTTGGTGCAAGGGTCTGGCGGGGTGATCGTTCCGCCTGAAGGTTATGCCAAGGCCATGCAGGACACCTGCCGCGAGTTGGGCATCCTGTTCATCGTGGACGAGGTGATCACCGGATTTGGCCGCACCGGGCCGATGTTTGGCTGCGAGCATGAAGGGCTGACGCCGGATTTCCTGACCACTGCCAAGGGGCTGACTTCAGGCTATTCACCAATGGGCGCTGTCTTTGTCTCGGACCGGATCTATCAGGTGATGGCAGATGCCGTGCCCGACGGTGTGCCCTTTGGCCATGGTTTCACCTACTCGGGCCACCCGGTCAGTGCAGCCGTCGCGCTTGAGGTCATCAAGCTCTACGAGGGAGGGTTGATCGAGAATTCGAAAAAGGTAGGTGCCTATTTCGAGGCGCAGCTGAAGACGCTTCTGGATCATCCCCTTATTGGAGAAGTCCGGGCCAAGGGACTGCTGGCTGCGGTCGAAATCGTCACCGACAAGGCCAGCAAGGTGAAACCTGCCAAGGAGATGAACATCGCCGCGCGGCTGGCCAAAGCCGGATATGAAAACCGCATCATTTTCCGGGCCTTTGCCGACGACGTGATCGGCCTCGCCCCACCCATCTGTATCACTGAAGCCGAGGTCGACCTGCTGATCGCACGCCTGCGCGCAACCCTGGACACCATTCTAGACGTAAAAGGATAACCCTATGAAACTGTCTGACTTCAAAGCCCTCACATTCGATGTCTATGGCACCCTGCTTGACTGGGAAACCGGAATGGTCACGGGGCTGAAACCCCTGACGGACCGCGTGAGCCGCCACCTGACGCGTGATGATATCCTTGAGGCGCACGCCTATTACGAAAGCACCACGCAACGGTACACGCCGGCAAAGAAGTATCACGAGCTTCTGCCGGTTGTGTATCGCCGCATCGCCGAAGAGTGGGGTGTGGAAGTGACCTGGGAGGAATGCGAGGCCTACGGCAAATCCGCGCGCCACTGGCCTGCATTCGATGACACGATCGAAGCTCTGACCTACCTGAAGAAGCACTTCAAACTGGTTGTGCTGACCAATACCGACAACCTCACCTTCTCAGGCGCAAACACCCGTCTGGGCGTGCATTTCGATGGCGTCTACACAGCCGAAGATGTGGGCAGCTACAAGCCCTTCGACCGCAATTTCGACTACATGCTCGAAATGCTGGCGCGTCAGGGCATCGAAAAGAGTGACATCCTGCACACCGCCGAGAGCATGTTCCACGACCATGCGCCCGCCAACAAATACGGGCTAGCCAATTGCTGGATCTACCGTCGCCATGACAAGGAAGGCTTTGGCGCGACCATGAACCCCGGTGATATGCCGACATACAACTTCCGGTTCAACAGCATGATGGACATGGCAAAGGCCCATCAGGCAGAGTTGACTGGCTAACAAGCGCAATCCGAAAAGTGGGAACCGGTGTTTGGGTCAAGTTGCGCGCCAAATAAGGTGCAAAAGGAGGGAAGAATATGGTGGGGACCCCAAAACTCGACCGGATCGACATCAGTATTCTTTCCACCCTGCAACAGCAGGGGAACATCACCAATGTGAACTTGGCAGAGGCTGTGGGCCTGTCCCCCAGCCCCTGTCTGGGCACTGTCAGACAAAACGAGGTTGAGACGGGCAGGGTGGTCTC
>CALGTJ010000217.1 GCA_937901435.1 uncultured Rhodobacter sp.
CAGACGTTGTACTGAGCTATACAATCAAGAATAATGTTTTTGGCGCGCAGGCCGCGCGATCAGTGGGCGTGCCGTTTCTACCAAATGTGACTGGACTGGGCACTGCATTTTTGTCTAGCAAGCTACTGCAAACCATAACCGAGCAGTTGTACCGACGATCTTTCAGCACACTGACGACCGTATTTCTCCAAAACAAGGATGACCGTGACTTGTTTCTCAAGCGCTCTTTGGTTCGCTTAGATCAGGCCCAACTGCTGCCTGGCTCGGGCATTGATCTAGTCCGCTTTGCGCCCGCAGCGATGCTTCCCGTGGATCGCGCGCCTGTCTTCTTGATGATCGCCCGGCTTTTGCGCGATAAAGGTGTTCTGGAATTTGTCGACGCAGCCAGGAAGATCAAGGCGCGCCATCCGAAAGCGCAGTTCCAGCTTCTTGGAGCCGCTGGATCGGAAAATCGCAGCGCTATTGATCATGCAACGGTCGATACTTGGGTAAAAGAAGGCGTGGTGGAATATCTTGGTACAACCAAGGACGTGCGCCCAGCGATTGCGGCAGCTTCGTGTGTGCTTTTGCCATCATACCGGGAGGGCGCACCGAGGACCCTTATTGAGGCGGCCGCAATGGCCCGCCCCGTGATCAGCACGAACGTTCCGGGATGTCGAGCTGTAGTCGACCATAATGTCTCAGGCTTTCTCTGCGATGTACGCAGTGCTGAGAGCCTCGCTGCCGCGATCGAGCGGTTTCTGTCGCTGTCGCCTGAGGCACAACAGGCCATGGGGCAATCCGGTCGGGCCAAAATGGAACAAAAATATGACCAGAGCATCGTGGTGGACGCTTACCGTGATGCAATTTCACGCATTGTGAGGCCCGGGAAGGTAAGTGTAAATGGATACGGTTTTCCTACTCATCTCAAAGCTGATCAGTACGCTTCTGCGTCCTGATATGTGGATTGTTATTGCGCTGGCCAATGTGGTTCTGGCGCTCATCACGCAGCGGCGGCGGCTGGCGCTTTGGGTCGGTGGGCTTACGCTTTTTGGGCTTGTGACGCTGGCAATCCTGCCGCTGGGCAACGTACTTCTCCAGCCTATTGAGCTGACCTACCCCGTAAACCCACCTCTGTCACAGGTCGATGGCATAATTGTGCTTGGTGGCGGTGAAAATGTCCGCGCCAGTACCTATTGGGGCCAGATGCAGTTTAACGAAGGCGGCGATCGCTTTGCCGCTAGTGTTGCACTCGCGCAGCGGTTTTCAGATGCACAGCTGCTGTTCACCGGCGGTAGCGGAGCGCTGCGCGACCTCGCCGGTGCCGCTGTTTCCGAAGCTTCCGTAGCAGAGCGCTTTTTTCTGGACCAAGGCATTGATCGGGACCGGCTCCTTTTGGAGGGCCTATCCCGCAACACAGCTGAAAACGCACGCCTAAGCCTGGCACTCGCCAACCCAAGTGCCGATGAGACCTGGGTGCTGGTCACAAGCGCTTTCCATATGCCGCGCGCTATACGGAGTTTCGAGGTCGCCGGATGGGGAGGCCTAATAGCCTGGCCCGTCGATTATCGCACATCGAAGTTTACAGATGGCATCGGCTGGGATCTCACGCGGAATTTGGAGGTCCTGAATACGGGGATCAGCGAGCAAGTTGCACAATTGTCGTACAGGCTGACCGGGCGATAAGACAGCCCCCAATTCTGAACTTACTGCAGGTTGATGGGAGTAGTCTTTCAACCAACCCAGCACTTTCAGCTTCAATTGAAATTGCACATGACAGAATTGTCCGCTGCTTCACGAATTATAGATCAGGACACTTCGCAACCAATATTGGATTAAATTTCTCATCGAATCTGAAAGATCTGATGATTGCCATCAGAAAACAGGTTGGCATAAAGCGTTTCTGGGCTTAGAGCCTCAAACAGTCCGCAGCTGATCAGCCCCGACCGCCACGCGCGTCTGACCACCCATGATCTCCATCAGCACCCAAACGCGCCGGTCCGGGGCAATGTCGTCGATTGTTGCGACAAAATCCGCGAATGGGCCGCTGGCAATGCGCACCTGATCACCGGGTTTCAACAGCTTTGGCGGCAGCAGCTTTCCAGCGCTATCACAACGCAGCATAAGCTGGCTTACGATATCCAATGGCACCATTGCAGGCTCATTACCGAAGCTAACCAGCCGCGTAATGCCGTATGTGGAATAGATCTTTCGCCAGAGCCCACCCGCGATGTCAAAGAACACGAACACATATCCAGGAAACATCGGCCGAAGGGTCGGGATAAACCGGCCCTTGCGATTTTGCGAGCCCTCCTCCATCGGCAGGAAAGTCCGAAACCCCTGCCGCCTTAGGTTGCGGTCAGCAATATGCGCGCAGTTTGGTTTGAGCTGCGCCAGGAACCAGCTCTCACCGCGGTCGTGATAGGTCATCGCGTCCCCCGTCTGTTGTTGCGACCTGATACCGCTCAAATCTGAGTAGACGCAAGTTAAAGTTCCTGAAGATATTTGAAGTCTTGGGAACCGACATATCTATCGAATTTTTTAGTGCTCTGATATTAAGAGATAATTACTACATTTCAATTTTACCCAATCGAAACAGTCTACTCATTTAGCAGTGTAACCTATGCTAAATAGTATTTGGGCACATCCTTTTTTATCAACTTCTATCCAACTGCTTTCAGATGAAGGCGGTTGGTGATGGTACAAATCTATACAGACCTTCATTGCATAAAATTCAGTTCAGTTTTTTAGGCACACTTGAAAAACGGATCACACGAGGCGCCCCACAGGCAGTCCTCGTGCGGCAGCCTGCCACAGAGCACTTCAATTATGACTACACAA
>CALGTJ010000218.1 GCA_937901435.1 uncultured Rhodobacter sp.
CAATGGGCTGCTCCACAAGCAGCAGCTTGCGGCGCGAGAGCACGCGACGTGCCATTTGCACATGAAGCTGAGCATCAGCCATCGCCTCTTGAGCGCGCGGAACAACACTACCGTGAGCATCAAGCACGCCATCCTCGAATTGTGTCGACACCAGTTGATGTCCGCCACAAACACCAAGCAACGGCTTCCCGGCATCGCGATACCGGCGTAGCCAGGCATAGAGCGCGTGTAGCCAGGAACGGTCCTCGGTCACCACATGCATCGTGCCGCCGAGGATGACACAATCGACATCATCCACTGCAGGCAGTGCGTCACCACGACAAATGTCGACGCCGGATAGTGAAAAACCCGTTTCCTGCGCCACTGGTCCAAACCAGTCCACGATCCAGTCTTTTTCCTGGCCGGATGAACATAAGCTTCCAAAGTGATCCGGGTTGAAAAGTTCATTTTCGCCCAACATGGAAATGAACAGCAAGGAGCGTACAGCTTTTTCGGTCATGTCGTTTCTTTCTCTGTCTTGGATGGACCACTTTCGAACAATGTACCGCCTTCCTCCTGGATGGCATCCAGACGCGACACTACCACCCTGAGATAGGTCTTGTGAATCGAGACCGTCAACTTGACATCGCCGATCTCCAGACTGCGGCGCAACATTCGGATCTCATCCCTCAAATCCTCGACTTGGACACGCATATCGACGCGATCCAGCAACAGAAACCAAAAGCGTGCGGACTGATAGAACAATGTGTCGTTGATGTCCTTCAGCACAGCGTTGGTGGTCAATCCATGCAGGATCTTATGCAGGCGAAGAAGCACCCGAGCGAATTCGCGTTTGTCGTGATCGTGCAGCATAGAATCGCACCGCGCTTCCAGCCCGCGCATCTCGTCCAGTATGTCCGGGTTCCGAGGTGCCGGAGTGGAATCGCCCATCGCATCCATGAGCCGCATGCGCACGAGATAGATATCGCGCATGGATTTCAGATCGATTGAGGTAACGATGGTGCCATGCCCATGTTGGCTGGAGATCAGGCCGTTATGTTCAAGCTTTTGCAGCACGTCCCGCATCGGCGTACGGCTGATGCCGAATTCCGCTGCGAGTTCCCGTTCGTTCAGGCGCGTCCCAGGCTGATAATCCAGAAGGCAGATACGCCTGCGCATTTCTAGGTATATATGGCTCTTTGTCATGCGTTGCTCATTATCTTTCATGGGGCTTCTCACTTATATCATCCACCCAAGAAAACTGTCCATATCGACGTTGCCGCCCGATACCAAAGCAACGATGGTCTGCCCTTGGAAGGCTTCTTTGTTCGACCAAGCGGCTGCTACTGAAACTGCGCCACCTGGTTCTGCAACAACCTTGAGCTCGGTGAACAGAACCCGCATTGCGGTGACAACGTCCGGCTCGTTGACGGAATAGCCACCTGAAAGTGTTTTCAGGTTGATTGGAAAGGTCAGCCTTCCGGGCCGCGCTGTCACGATTGAGTCGCAAATCGAGCTGTGACCTGGCTCAATCGACAGGGCCGTTCTCGCCTCCAATGAGCGCTTGGTATCATCGAAATTGCAGGGTTCCGCCGCCCAGATTTCAGTTTCCGCTTGGCTCGCAAGCATGGCCGTGGACACCCCGGCGATCAGCCCACCGCCGCCAACCGGGCAAATGACCCTATCCGCCTGGATGCCAAGCGCGTCCAACTGCTCAGCTATTTCCAGTCCGGCTGTGCCTTGCCCGGCCATTAGGTGGTAGTCGTCATAAGGTGGCACCAGCGTTGCGCCAGTTTTTTCAGCGATGTTCCGGGCGATTTCGGCACGGTCACCCGCCTGTCGGTCATAGGTGATAACCTCGCCCCCCCAATGGGCGGTGTTGTCCAGTTTTATGCGGGGCGCATCGGAGGGCATCACGATTTTTGCCGCAACCCCCATCGCGCTGGCCGCTGCGGCGACACCTTGCGCATGGTTGCCGGATGAATATGCTACGACCCCCGCCTTGCGCTGTGTCTCGTCTAATGACGCGATCTTGTTGTAGGCGCCGCGTATTTTGAACGAGCCGGTCTTTTGCAGGCATTCCGGCTTGATCAATAACCGGAACCCAAGTGCGTTGTTCAGCAGAGGAGATTCCAGCAACGGGGTTTGGATCGCTACATCCTTCAGCCGCTCTGCAGCTTGGGTGATCATTTCAATGGTTAGCACTGTCTCACGTCCCCACTTGCAAAGTTGAATGGAAGCGGCGCAACAGAGCAATCACGCTTTGGGCGGTGATGATGCCGGTGGCCGGGTTTTCAGCGCTTGGACGGTTCTGAATAGACATTGTGAAATCCGAACTGTCGGAAGTTACCTCTACCGAATGTGTGTTTCGCGTCAGGCTAGGATCAGCCCAGACCTCCATGCTTGTCTTGTCCGGACCAAGCCCAGCCAGGCTGATCGCGGCCGCGACATTCACGTTGGCGGGAAACTCGCGCGCCACTTCGGTGACGCTACCCGCAATGACCTGCATCGGCTCCTGTAACGCGGTCAAATCAATACCTGACCGCGCAACAAACTGCGCCTTCACCAGGCCATCGATTGGTTTGCGGGTTACAATCTTGACTGTATGAATTTGCCCGATGTTCGCCGCATTCAACGCATCCAGCCCCAGCATCGCCCCTGATGCGACAAGGATGTGGCCTCCGCTCTCGTCGGCAAGAGAGATCAAGTCATCCCGACCAAGAAGCTGACTGGCCGAAAGAACGATCAGATGCTTACCCGCCCGCAGCACGGGCGCGGCCAAGTCACCGAACAACGCAGGCGGTAACGCTTCAATGACACAATCGCTTGCCTCCGCCAAAGCAGCGAAGTCGAGCACTGGCACCGGCTGTCTCAGAGTTTCATTCAACGCGGCTGCTTTTTCGATCGTGCGCGCCGCTATGCCGCTCAGCCCGCATCCGGGAACGTCGCCACGGTCCAATGAACGGGCAACGTCAGCGCCCACAGCACCAATACCGGCAACTCCAATTCTCATAGCTTGCCTTTCCTGAGCAGCAGGTCTTCTGGAGACAGGTGTGATTTCATGCTCAATCCGCCGCCTTCACAGCGGACAGGAATTGTTGTGTGCGTTCACGTTGGGGATTGCCGAACAGGCTTTCAGGGGCGCCTTGTTCTTCGATCTTCCCCTGATAGA
>CALGTJ010000219.1 GCA_937901435.1 uncultured Rhodobacter sp.
TTTGAGGTGCTGCGTCTGGACGGCGACCGGATCGTGGAACTCGTCTCGCAGGGCACTGGCGCGAATATCCTTTTGCATCCCCTGTCGGAGGGTCGCAAGGAGGGGCAGTCCCTTGTGAAACTGGTGTTCGATGTGGAAGACGTCGAGGGGTTTTGCCGCGCGTCACAGCAGAAAGGACTGCAGTTCGGTGCCATTCATCAAGCCGACGGCTACAGCTTTGCCAACACCAAGGACCCCGCCAAGAACTCCGTTTCCATCTCCAGCCGTGCTTTCGTCCAGCGCTGAGCCATGGCCTGAACACGTCCGCCCTCTAACCGTCCTCATGCAGTTCACACCCTTGTTTCCGACGACCCGCGACACCGAACATCCGTGACACCAAACATCCTTGGGAGGAGCCCATGAACATCGCCATAAAACCCCTCGTTTTCCTCGCGGCAGCGTTGGTTCTGGCCCCTGCCCTGTCGCTGTCTCTGTTCCTGCGCTCCGCCCATGCCGAGGGACGCCCGTTTCTTGCGATGTTTATCGAGCCGACGGCGGATGGTTACGCGCTGATCCCGCCGGATCGCACCGCCCCATGGCAAGCCCCGAACCTGCCGGCTGGCGAAGAGTTTGCCCTCAACATCACGGCCACGGGTTTTCATGTGGGAGACCTGCCGGATATCGGCAAGAACGACGTTGTTTTTCAGGCGATCGTGCGGACAGACATCACAACCGACAAGCGGCTTGGCGATCAGGGCGCGATCTCTTATTCCGACGGGTTCCGTATCTCGGATGACATGCCGGTGGGGGGCTACACCTCGCGCCGCCTGGTCTCTGCCGTGCCGCTTGAGGACCAGCTGGAACTGACCCTGAAACTGCACGAACTGGATGGCGCGGCGCGAAAGAAATACAACGATCTCGGCGCGCTTCTCGTTCTGATCGAGGACAGTCCGAGCGGTGCTTCTGTCATCAGCGCCCCGGCGGGCAACATCTATCTGCAACTCGCCATGGAAGTGTTCAATCTGGTCTACGGCGAGATGAGCAAGAATGACACCATCCTTGAAAACCCCCTCACGATGGAACGGGCCCCCGGCGCGGGTGTCCTGCCACTGCGGCCCGGGCAATGGGTGTTCATGGAAGAGGCCCCGAAGAGTGCCTACAAGATCGACCCGCAAAGCGATCTGACCTTCGACGGTCGCGCCCTGTCCCTGACCGATCCGGACAGCAAACAGAAAATGCCGACCCATATCATCCTGTCGCTTGATATCACGCCGCAGCCGATCCCGGCCCGGTAATCCCCCGCCCGTATATAGGAACTCTTGCCATGAATCCCCTCGATCTGCCCTTTGACATTGACAACATGCTGGCCGGGCTGAAGCCCTGGATCGAATGTGAAAGCCCCACCCATGACGCCGCGGCCGTGGATCGGATGATGGATATGGCGGCCTATGATATGGCGGGTCTTGGCACCATCGAACGCATCCCCGGCCGGATGGGCTTTGGCGGATGTCTGCGCGTGCGCCTGCCGCATCCGGACATGGGCAAGCCCGGCATCCTGATTGCGGGGCATATGGATACGGTCCATCCCATCGGCACGCTGGATGTGCTGCCCTTCAAACGCGAGGGCGATCTTTGCTATGGCCCGGGCATCATGGACATGAAGGGCGGCAATTACATCAGCGTAGAAGCGCTGCGCCAGCTGGCCCGCGCCGGGATGCAGACGCCCCTGCCCGTCACCGTGCTGTTCACCCCTGACGAAGAGGTCGGCACCCCGTCAACACGCGGTCTGATCGAGGCCGAAGCTGCGCGCAACAAATATGTGCTGGTCCCCGAACCCGGCCACGAGGACGGCGGGGTCACCATCGGGCGCTATGCCATCGCGCGGTTCAACCTGCGCTCTATCGGCAAGCCCAGCCATGCGGGTGCGCGCCTTGGGGATGGCAAATCCGCGATCAACGCCATGGCCCGCAAGATCATCGAGATCGAAGACATGACCAGCGACGACTGCACCTTCAGCGTCGGCGTGATCCATGCGGGCCAATGGGTGAACTGCGTGTCATCCTTTTGCGATGCCGAGGCGCTGACCATGGCGAAAAAGCAATCCGATCTGGACGCAGGCGTCGCCCGGATGCTGGCCCTGCAAGGCGATGTGAACGGCGTCGGCTTTGAGGTCACGCGCGGCGTCACCCGCCCTGTGTGGGAGCCGGACCAACCCGGCACCATGCAGATCTTTGACATCGCGCGCGACATCGCCAAGGAACTTGGATTTGAGATGACGGGCCGCAGTCAGGGTGGCGGCTCTGACGGCAATTTCACCGGGGCGATGGGCATCCCGACACTGGACTCTCTGGGCGTGCGCGGCAGTGGGGCCCATACGCTGAGCGAGTATATCCATGTAGACAGCCTGCTGGAGCGCGCCCGCCTGATGTCTGCGCTACTGATGCGGTTGAATTAGGCCCAAAGGGGTACAGGCCAAGGTTTCACAGGCCAAGATTCCACAGGCCAAGACTCCACAAGCCAGAACCGCCGCACCAAGGCATCAGGGGCGAAAAGATGTCGGCACAGCGCGACCCGATCTGATGTTTTCGCCCCTTGCCCAACGCCGGCCAACATGATCGAAAGGATCAGGGGTCGATGACAGCCCCATTGGGGGGATGTCCTTTTGCTGCAAACACGCTACCGGGTGCTGGCGGGGGCCTGCCTGACCCAGTTTTCCATCATCGGGTTGCTGTTTTGCTACGGCGTCTACTTTAAACCGCTGCAAGAGACCTTCGGCTGGTCGCGCACCTTTTTGTCCAGCGCCTCGTCGCTGGCCTTCTTTATGATGGGCGTGCTGGCGATCCTTGCAGGGCGGTTGAACGACCGCTTTGGCCCACGTATCGTGCTGAGCGTGGCCGGGGTATTTTATGGCACAGGGTTTCTCTTGCTGTCGCAGGTCTCGGCCCCGTGGCAGATGTATGTGATCTTTGGCCTGTTTCTGGGAATGGGCCTTGGCGCGCATGATGTTGTGACCCTGTCAACCATCGCGCGCTGGTTTCCGGGACGGCGCGGGATCATGTCGGGCGTGGTCAAAAGCGGCACCGCCATCGGCCAGGTCGTCTTACCCCCCTCGCCGCATTGTTGTTGCTGGCCTATGGCTGGCGGCAGGCGCTGATCCTTCTGGGCATCGCCGCATTGATCCTGCTGCTGATCGCTGCCCTGATGATGAACCGCCCCCCCGCCCCGACGGGCACCGCGCGTGACGCGCTCTCAGAGGGGCAAAGCTTTGCCCGGGCCCGCGCCACCCGCGTCTTCTGGTCGCTTTGTGCCATCCAGTTCCTGTTCTTTCCCTCGATGATGACCGTTCCCTTGCATGTGGCCGTGCATGGCAGCGATCTGGGGATGAGCCCCACCAAAGCGGCCAGCCTGCTGTCGGTTTTGGGCGCAGGCAGCATCGCAGGACGGCTGATTGTCGGCATGATCTCTGACCGCATCGGCGGCAAGCGCGCTTTCGAGATGTGTTTCGTGGTGCTCTTATCCAGCCTGCTGGCCTTCACCTTTTTCACAACCCACATGCTGCTCTTTTAAATCGTCGCCGCCTATGGTTTCAGCCACGGAGGTCTGTTCACAGTCGTCTCGCCGCTGGTGGCCGAATACTACGGTATGCGCGCCCATGGGGCGATCTTTGGCACGATCCTGTTCTTTGGCACGCTGGGCGGTGCAATTGGTCCCATCATGGCAGGCCGGATCTTCGATGTGACGTCCAGTTATCAATATGCCTTTATGTCACTGGCCCTGCTCGCCGGGATCGGTTTGGCCCTGGTGCTTTCCCTTCCCAAACCTGCCTCTGCGCTCACAAACTGATCGGCCAAAGCCAGGAAAACCAATACGACCTTTGGCCTTCATCTGGCCAAAAATACCTCGGGGAGCCTGGGGGGGAGCCTGGGGAGGGTCTGGGGGGGGCTGGCCCCCCAGATTTTCGGATTGCCTTGGCAATTCGATGTTCGGATCACTTCACCGAGGCCATAAAGGCGTCAACCTCTTCCAGCGTGATATACTGCAACTCGGCATTGCCCTCGGCCGTAAAGCCCCAGGTGACCGCCGGGGCCGACACATCGCCATTCGCGTCAAAGCGCACATTGCCCGTCGCGCCCTGATACTGAACGCTGCCACCGCTGGCGAGGATCTCTTTGGCCATGGCAAAGCCCGCCGCATCCGCAGTGACAGGCGTGCCCTCGGGGTCCGTCACTTTGCCGATCATCGCCGCAATCTCGGGGCCCGTCGCATCCTTGCCCGCCGCTTCCATCGCCAGCAGCGCGATCATTGTCGCGTCATAGCTGTTGGACAGGCCCGGACCGTTTGGGGGGCCATCGAATTTGGCGGTGTATTGCGCAACAAAGGCAGAGGCGGACTCGCTGCGCGGCGAGGCGGTGTCGGTGCCGACGGTGTCACCCAGATATTGCAGCCCCACATTGTCGCGGAACTCATCGGATTTCAGGGCGTTGGCGACGATCATCTTTTGCGTGCCTCCCAGAGAGATCCATTCGCGCACAACCGCTGTGCCCTCCTTGGGGTAAAGCGCCATATACAAGGCATCTGGATTGCCCTTCAGCGCCTCGGTGACTTCGGCCCGGAACGACGCCTGCCCGTCGTTGATCGCCACAGACCCCGTGACCTCGATCCCTAGCGAGGCGAGATCGGCGGCCACCAGCTTGCCGATGTCTTGACCCCAGTCGTCATTCTTGTAGAGGATCGCGACCGATTTATAACCCTTGTCGCGCGCCACCATGGCCCCCACTGCGGCCTGCACGCCAGAGGTGGCGAAGGTCCGGAAGAACAGGCCCTTGGTCTTGCCTTCCTGCGACAGTGCCGTGAAGGCGGTCGAGGAGGAACAACACGACATCTGCACCACATCGGCGGGCGCCGTGACAGAGGTCAGGATCGGCATGGACACGCCAGAGGACACCGCCCCCAGCAGGACCTTGACACCGTCCAGATCGACCAGCGCCTTGGCGGCATCGACGCCGACCTTGGGATCGACCTGACTGTCGCGCAGGACCATCTCGATCTGGCACCCGGCCACACCACCGGCCTCGTTCACCAGATCCACGGCGTATTGCGCGGTGGCGGCGATGGGCTTGCCCCAATCCACGGATGTGGGCAGCACGGCCCCGATCTTGGTGGTGCAATCCTGCGCCAGCGCAGCCCCGCCAAGCGAGGTGATCCCCGCCGCAAGGCCAAGCGCCAGTCCGGCGCGTGTGGTTCTATGTGTCATTTTAGTGCTCCCTTTTATGTTCGAATTTACGTCTTACGCCGTCCCGACTGCGAGACATCCTTGGTGCGTCTCGACTGCGAGACGACGAGCCTTTCCGGAAACAGCCCCTGCGGTCTCCACAAAAGCATACCCACGATGACAAAGCCAATCAGGATGAACTGGATCGACCCGGTATAAAGCTGCACATCCAGTGGCGCAAAGCGCGACAGGGCCCAGCCGCTTGCGGTCCAGGCCCCCCAGATCAGGAACGCCCCGGCGATGGCCCCGCGATTGTTGCCCGCCCCGCCCACGATCAGCATTGCCCAGATCTGAAACGTCAGGATCGGCAGCACGTCCTGCGGGCTGATGAAAGCATAGAACGTCGCATAAAGCCCACCGGCGAGGCCCATGATGACAGACCCGGTGATGAACGAGATCAGCCGCACGCGCGAGGGGCTTTTGCCCAGCGATTGCGCGGCGGTCTCATCCTCGCGGATCGCGCGCAGCAAACGACCGAAAGGCGAGCGGATCAGCGTTTCCAGAAACAGATAGGTGGCGATCAGCAGCACCAGTACAAAGGCGAGGAACAGCAGGTTATAGCTGAACCCGTCGCCCAGCCAGGCGCGCAACGGCCTCTCGAACCCGCGCAGCCCCTTGGCCCCGCCCGCCAGCCCTTCGGCATTGCGCATCAGGTTTTCAAAAGCCACGGCCACGCCAAAGGTCGCAATCGCCAAATAGTCATGGCGCAGGCGCAGGGTAAGCACCCCCACCAGCCAAGCCATGAGGCCAGCGATGACCATTCCGCCGAGCAGGGCCAGCAGATAGGGCAGTTCGAACCCGCCAAGGTGATCCGCCTGCGCCGTGCCGCCAAGGATCAGCGTGCCATAGGCCCCCGCTCCGAAAAAGGCGACGACGCCGCCGTTGAACAACCCGGTGTTGCCCCATTGCAGGTTCAGACCCAGCACGGCAATCGACAGAATGCCCGCGACTGTGGCAAAGAACACGAGGTAGGAAATGATGCCGATCATGCGCGCTCTTCCCCGAACAGGCCCGTTGGGCGCGCGATGAGCACCGCAAGGATGATCAGAAAGGGCACCGCGGGGCTATAGCCCGACGGCAGGATCAACAGCGCCACGTTTGACGCGATGCCGACAAGGAACCCGCCTAAAACTGCACCGTAAATACTGCCGATCCCACCGACGATGGTGGCGGCAAAGATCGGCAGCAACAGATCGCGCCCCAGCACCGGGTTGATCTGGTTGCTCAGCCCATAGAAAATGCCCGCCGCCGCCGCGAGGCCACCGCCGATGATCCAGATCAGCGTGATCATCCGGCTCAGGTTGATGCCCGACACCTGCGCAAGGCTTGGATTTTCCGCCACCGCGCGCAGGGCATAGCCAAACGTCGTGCGCGACAGCACCAGATGCAGGATCAGCATGATCACAAGGGCCGCCACCAGCGAAAACACCTGATCCTGCTTCACAAGGATAAAGGGATCGCGGCTAA
>CALGTJ010000220.1 GCA_937901435.1 uncultured Rhodobacter sp.
GATCCAGCACTTCGCTGAGTTTGGCGTGGTGATGATGCTGTTCCTCGTCGGGCTGGAGCTGGAACCAAAGATGCTTTGGCAGATGCGCACCCGTCTGATGGGGTTGGGTGGATTGCAGGTGGGGCTGACTACGGCACTTGTGATGGGGGCGGCGATGGCGCTGGGTCAGCCATGGTCGATCTCGCTGGCTATCGGGCTGATCCTTGCCCTAAGTTCGACGGCTATTGTCTTGCAAACATTGAATGAAAAAGGATTGATGAAATCCGAGGGCGGCAAGGCCAGTTTCTCTGTCTTGCTGTTTCAGGATATCGCCGTCATCCCGATGCTGGCCCTGATTCCGCTTCTGGCTTTGCCGGAACTGATGCCGCAAGCCGTGGATCTGAACCATGGCGCACCGACCCATGTGGTCGAGGCGGCCGGCGATCACGGCGCTGATAGTCATAGCCCCGAGGCGAGCGCTGATGCCCATGGACCCAGCGGACCCGACTGGATCGATACCATTCCCGGCTGGCAGCGCGCCGGACTGACCGTGGCCGCCATCGCGGCTGTGATCGTTGGCGGGTCGTTGCTGACCCAACCCATGTTCCGCTTTGTGGCGCAGGCAAAACTGCGGGAATTGTTCACCGCGACCGCCCTGATGATGGTCATCGGAATCGCGCTGTTGATGTCATTGGTGGGGCTCTCGCCCGCGCTGGGCACGTTCCTCGCCGGGGTCGTTCTGGCCAATAGTGAATATCGCCACGAGCTTGAAAGCGATATTGACCCATTCAAAGGCCTGCTGCTGGGCCTGTTTTTCATGACCGTCGGTGCGGGCATCAACTTTGGTCTGCTGTTTGACAATCTCGGCGCCACACTCGCCCTGACGCTTGGGTTGATCCTGTTGAAAGCGGGCGTTCTTTTCGCGCTTGCGCGGATTTTTGGCGTGCTGTCACCGGACAAATGGCTGTTCAGCCTTGGCCTTGCGCAGGCGGGCGAGTTCGGCTTTGTGCTGATCAGTTTCACCTTGGCCAACCATGTGATCCCCAAGGCGATTGCCGATCAGTTGCTGCTTGTCGTGGCGCTTAGCATGTTGCTGACGCCCCTGCTGTTCATCGCCTACGACCGGCTGATTGCGACCCGGTTTCTGACCTCTGAGGGGGATGAGGCCGACGATATTGACGAGAGCGGTCATATCATCATCGCTGGTCATGGGCGCTGGGGCGGAATCGTGAACCGGATGCTGCTGAGCGCGGGATACAAGACCATCGTGCTTGATCACAACTCTGCCATTCTGGAAATGATGCGGGCCTTTAAATTCAAGGTCTTCTACGGTGATCCGTCCCGTCCAGACCTGTTACATGCGGCCGGTATTCACGAGGCAAAACTGTTGGTCGTGGCAATTGATAATCCGCATCAGGCGACAGCGATTGTGCATCACGTCACCCAAAATCACCCGCATGTGCATGTCATCGCGCGCGCACGGGACCGCAATCACGTATACGAGCTGTATTCGGCGGGCTGTCGCGACATCATCCGCGAGACCTTTGACAGTGGCGTGCGTGCGGGCCGATCCGCCCTGGAAAGCCTCGGGCAGCATCCCTATGACGCTGAACGCATGGCGCGGGGGTTTGTCGAGCATGATCTGCGCGCCATTCGCGAGCTTGCGCCGCTCTATAATCACGAGATCCCGACCCATGAAAACGAGGCATATGTGGCCCGCACCATGGAATTGCGCGAAGAGGCGGAAGACGCGCTAAGCCGCAAGACGGGCGTCTATGCGGGGCGGTTGGACCGGGGCTGGGTGCCGCCGGAACCTGCGGATGTCGAGGCGGCAAAGAAGACAAAAAAGGCAGATTAGGGTCTGTTTATAGAGCGTTTTGAACGCTCTGGAGGCGGGCAATTCCAAACCAATGCAGGTTTCGTCTGCGGGCCATGGAAAAGAGCTTTCCTCTGGCGGGTTCGCGCTTTAGACCGCGAGAATGCCTACAGCTTTCACCACTCTGTCCCAGATTTACGCGGCTGGCTTTGACGATATCATCGATGTGCGTTCGCCCGCCGAATATGCCGAGGACCATATCCCCGGCGCGATCTCTTTGCCCGCGTTGGACAATGACCAGCGTGCGACGGTCGGTACGATTTACACGCAAGAGTCCAGCTTTACGGCCCGCAAAATCGGTGCGGCTATGGTTGCGCGCAATGTGGCGGTGCATCTTGAGGGCGCGCTGGCAGATCGCGATGGGGGCTGGCGGCCCTTGGTTTATTGCTGGCGCGGTGGTCAGCGGTCGGGGTCTTTCGCCTCGATTCTGTCGCAAATCGGCTGGCGCGCCGAGGTGATCGAGGGCGGCTATCGCAGCTATCGACGTTTGGTGGTGCAGGCGATGCACGACACGCCGCTGCCGCATCGGGTGATCCTGCTGGATGGCAATACGGGCACGGCCAAGACGGATATCCTTGCGCTGCTGGCAAAACGCGGTGTGCAAGTGATTGATCTGGAAGGACTTGCGGCGCATCGTGGGTCTTTGTTTGGGGCGGTAGCAAGGCCGCAGCCCTCGCAGAAAGCATTCGAGAGCGCCTTGGCCCATGTTTTTGACGGATTGGACCCGGCGCGCCCTGTGGTTATCGAGGCGGAATCGAGCAAGGTCGGCGCGGCCTTGGTGCCCTCTGCGCTATGGGTGGCGATGCGCGGCGCGCCACGGATCCGCCTGAACGCTCCGCTAGAGGCGCGCGCGCGCTATCTGACGCGGGCCTATGCGGATCTGACGGCGGACATCGGCGCGATGCAGGCGACACTGGCAAAACTCGTGCCGTTACGGGGCCACGAACAGGTGTGCCTGTGGCAACAAATGGCGGTGCGCCGCGAGTTCGAGGCTTTGGCGGCAGAGCTTATGGCAAAGCATTACGACAGTCGCTACAATAAATCCCGCAGTGCGCATCAGGTGGATTTGTTGGCCGAACTTGATCTGTTCCGCCTTGACGAAGAGGAACTGGCGCAGGTGGCTGATCAGATTGCCGGGCTGGTCAAATCTGCTTAACGCACGGTTACAAAGGGTGCGCCCTCGCAGATTTGTCCTATGATTGCAGCGTGATAGCCTGCCGAGGTCAGGCGCTTTGTCAGTGATGCGGCCTCGGTTCTATCAACTGCCGCCAGCAGGCCGCCTGCGGTTTGGGGATCAAAAAGCAGGGCCTCTCTTGCACTTTGGCCCAGTTGCATTTGCGCGGCGATCTCTTGGTTGGCGGGGTAAAGACTGGACCGGATGCCCTGTGCCGCCAGATCCTCTGCGCCCGCCATGATCGGGATATCCGCAAGGCTCAATTCGGCGGCAACGCCAGAGGCGCGGCAGATCCCCATCAGATGCCCGGCAAGGCCAAAGCCGGTGACATCGGTCATTGCATGTGCCCCGGCAAGGATTTCGGCGGCGCGCCCTTGCGAGTGGCACATCATCGCCAATGCCTCTGCCACCCAGTCACCGCGGGCCTGCATGGCCATTTCGCCCGCGAGGATCGTGCCAGATCCGATGGGTTTGGTCAGGATCAACGCATCCCCGATCTGCGCGCCTGCAAGGGTGATCGCGGGTCGGTCCAACAGGCCGGTGACGCTGAATCCAAGGGTCAGTTCGGCGCCCAAAGTGGTATGTCCACCAGCAATTTGAGCGCCCGCACCAGTGAAGACCTCTGTCGCCGCCTGCATGATTTCGCCCAGCCAGTATTCCTGCAATGCGGGCGACAGCGGTGGCAAAATGATCTGCGCCAGCGCGGCTTGGGGCATCGCCCCCATCGCCCAGATGTCGCCCATCGCGTGCAGGGCCGTGATGCGGGCCATCACATAGGGGTCCTGCGTGAAGGCGCGCAGATGGTCTGTGCTTAGAACCACCTCGGCCCCGCCGATCTGCAGAACCGCCGCGTCATCACCGGGCAGATGCGTGATGTCCGGGCGATTGGCAGACGGCAGCGCGCTTAGCACGCGGGCAAGGGCAGGCCCGCCGACTTTTGCGCCACATCCGCCGCACATTGGGGCAGTGCCAAGGTTCCTTCGTACGTCCAACGCGGCAAGTTTGGGCCGTTGAGGTGCGGGCATCGCTGGCAGGGTGCGGAATTTTTCCATAAAGGTCTGGTCGATGCGGTCCTTCCAGTGCCAAAGCCATGGCCCCGCCAGACGCAGCCCCCATTTGTCCGCCACCGCAGATTTGCGCCCCAGCGAGATCAGCTTGAGGTAATCGGTTTGAGGGCGGAACATTTTGCGCTGGGTTCCGGTCAGATCGGCGCGCAGATTGTGGTACAGGATCGGCGCTTCACGCACTGCGAAAACCCCGGCTTTTGGCCGGGAGTCGGGCAGGGCGGCGCAGTCTCCAGCGGCGTAGATCAGCGGGTCAGAACTGCGTAAAGCAGTGTCAACACTGATGAAACCATCCTTCAAATCCAAACCTGTCGTCGCCAGCCATCCCTGCGGCCGCGCGCCCACCGCGCCAATGGTAAAGCGAGAGGGCACCGCGCCGCCGTCATAGAGAACCGCCTCGGCTGTGACCTCTCGCACCTCGGCCTGCTCGATCAAGGTCACTCCAAGCTGGCGCATTTGGGTCAGGATCGCGTTACGCGCCGCAGTGCCCATGCCGGGCAGGGCCTTGCTGCGGTCCAGAACCGTGATCTGCGCGGTGACCCCGGCCCGTTGAACCCCGGCCTGTTGAACCCCGGCCTGTTGCAGCGCATGTGCCATGGCGAGGCCAAGCTCGACACCGCCAACGCCGCCGCCGATCACCGCGATTTCGGCGGGCAGCGTGCCCGCGCGCACCCTGTCCAAAAACGCGGTCCAAGCCTGTGCATAGCTACCCAGCGGTTTGGCTCCCACGCCATGCGCGGCAAATCCGGGCAAGGCGGGCAGGTCAGAGGTGATGCCGATGTTGATCGACGCAAGATCATATGCGATCTCGCGATCTGCCAGATGCACACGCCGCGCGGCGCGGTCGATGCCGCTGACAGCCCCAAGGATCAGCCGCGCACCGGCAAACCGGGCCAGCCGCACGAGGTCGATCATCAGGTCATCGCGCGCGTAATGCCCCGCCACAAACCCCGGCAACATGCCTGTATAGGGCGCGGTTGGCCCGGGATTGATCACCGTCAGACGCGCCCCCGGCAGCGGGCGCATGCCCCATCTGCGCAGAACAAGCGCGTGGGTATGACCGCCGCCGATCAGCACCAGTTCGCGGGTCAGGGGGGGTGGCATTATCATGTCGCTCTCTTGGGTTGCTTGGCCCTTGGCTATTCCGTTTGGCGCGGTTTTGCGAGAGGCATCAGGGGGCAAGCCATTGGCCGGTCCAGCCATCGGCACGGCAATATCGGGCGCGACGATGATAATCGGCACTCAGATGCACAATATCGACCTCAGCGATGACCAAGGTCAGCACGGCAAAGTGATCGGGATTGATGATGCGGGTGTAGGCGTCAGAGGCGGAAATGGGCGTGCCCGGCGCAGGTTCGACCCCATAAGATGGGCGGGACCCGTTTGGAACGCGGGTCCAAAGATCGCGCACGGCCTCGCCTTCTGCGATCTCGACATGACCACGCAGGCGAATTTGCAGGTCTTCGCGGGCTTGCCACAGATGCAGGGCTGCGCGCGGATTTGCCCGCAATTCTGCGACCTTGACCGTTGTGCTGTCGGTATGCACCACGACTGTGCCCGCTGTTTGGTTGGCGTCGCGCAAGACGGTGATGCGGGATTCTGGCCCGCCAGACAGGCCAATCGTGGACAGCACCGTATGGCGCGCGGCAGAGCGGCGGTCATGGGCCACGGCCTCTAGCTGGTGCCAGCTCTCGCGCCACAACCCGTCCAATGTGGTGAACCAGTCAGTCATAGCCTGTCATCTCCAGATAGCCGCGTCCCGGATGGGTGCCGGTGACGCGCACCGGGCCTTCCCAATAGCTGATGGTCGTGCCCATCCAGCTTTGTGGGTTCAGGGCGGTTGCGGTAATATCTAACGCCTTTTCAGGCAGTTGCACGCGCCACGTGGTCGGCACTTTGCGACCCTCGACGTCTGACGTGGCAATCGGGTCCAGCAGGATCTGACCATTTTCCAAAGGCGCCGGGGTGCCCTCGGGCGTGATCCACGTGCCCACGATATAGCTGCTCTCGGTCGAGCGCAGCCCATAGGCCATCAGTTTGGTGCCGTCGTCAAAGTGCAGCGACAGCCAGTCCCAGCCGGTCTGCTCCTCGGTCAGAGGTTGACTGGACCATTCGCGATCCAGCCAGCCCTCGCCTGTCACCTCGACAGGGCCGGTGGGCAGGTCTAACGTGCCGGACAGCTGATAAAACGGTTGCGAGTAATAATGGCTGGCCTGTCCCGCCTCTGATTTTACAGAATACCCGTTCTGTCCCTGCGGCACGAATGGCCCCTGCGCCGTGAATGCCAGATCATAGGCGAAATCGCCGCCCTTCGCTATCAAACGTCCGTCTTCTATTCCGGTCATCGCCCAATCATCAATCCACGCCTCAAAGGGCGTGGCCGTGACCCCGGCCTGACCGATCCCACCGCGGGCAAAGCGTTCGCCCACGTAATGCGCGTCGGGCGTGGTGATGGCCGCATGCCCCATCCAAAGCACCGGTGTCTGCCAGCCGTCACCGTCTTGCGGCGAAAGGGCCGAGCGGAATAGCGTCCATTGGATGCCATACTCTGTCCCGGCCTCATCGCGCAGGTTGGCGGTCAGATACCACCATTCGATCCGAAACCCCGGATGCGCGCCATGATCGGCGGGGAAGTCGAAGCGTTTATCCGGGACCGGCAGCAGATAGCCGTCGCTACCGCTGCCCATCCCGGCGAATCCCTGCGCCTGTACTGGCGCATGCCAGAAAAATAACGCAAAAACGATGAACATGATCCTAACGCTCATTGGCAAAAACCTTTAGCAACTCTGCTGGGGGCGTTTTAGCCAATCGCCGCGCGGGCCAGAGGGCGGCAAGAACCGCCGCCAGCATCGACGGCACCGCAAGTTTCAGCCATTCGAGCGGGAAAACATGCATCGGCAAGCGCCAGCCGAAGGCTTCGACGTTTATGACGTTCAGCAATACCCAGGCCAAAAGCAAACCCACAGGTAGCGCCGCTATAACCGTCAATGTGGCCAACATCAGCGCGCGCAAGAGTTCCAGCCGCGCCAGATGCGCCCGTGTCAGCCCAAGCGCCCAGACCGGGGCCAGTTGGGGCTGGCGGATTGAGGCGAGGGTCAAAAGGCTGGTCAATATTGCAAACCCGGCAACCGACAGTGTCAGGACGTTCAATGCTCCGGTGACGGTAAATGTACGTTCAAACACTTGTAATGAAAAGGATTTGATCGTCGCTTGGTCGACGATATTGTCAGTTGGCAGACCAAAATCATCCCTTAACATGCGCGCCAAAGCCTCTGCCTTGTCTGCGGCGATACGAACGCCAAAGCGGCGTTTTTCGACCTCGGGAAAGCGCGTGACAAGCTCTGGCACACTCATCAGGATCTGGGCGACCGGGTTGCCATAATCGCTATAAATACCAGCGACAGGCGGGCTCCAGTCACCGGGTAGGGCAATCTTGTCGCCGGGACGCAGCCCCTCGCGCAGGGCGAGTTGCTCGTTGATCAGCACAGCTTCGCCACGGGCCAGCTTGTCCCAGACGTCTGGTGCGCTTTCCAGAATTGGCCAATTATCGCGGTACGTGGCGTGATCGGCCACGCCGTAAATCTGGGCGGGCAGGCCAAGCACGCGCGCCTCGACGTTCCAGATTGGCAGAACAGCGTCAGAGCGCTGTTCCAGAAACGCTTGCAATTCAGGGGCTTCGGCATCTGATCGCGCCGTGACATAAAGTTCTGACGCCAGTCGTTGATCCAGCCAGCCGGTAAAGGTCAACCGAAAGCTCGATACCATTGTGCCCACGCCAACATTGGCCGCCAGCGCCAGCAGCAGCGCCATTAGTGCCAGTGATAACCCGGGCAATTGTTGGCGCGTGTCCGCCCAGAACCATCCGGCCAGCGCCCCTTTGCTCAGGCGTTCCGCCATCGCCAGAACCCCATGCAGCAACAGAGGCAAGGCGAGGGCTGCGGCCACCAGAAGCGCGCCCAGCATGAGAAATCCGGCGACAAGGCCGCCGCCGACCCAGCCCGCGATTATCGAAACGCAAACCAGCGCGCCAGAGGCCAAGCCCAGCCCTAACAAGCGTCGCTCTGAGGCGCGGGCCCAGGCACGGGGTTGGGCCGTGGCGAGAAGAGGCAGGCGGATGACTTTGATGATCGCGGCAAAGGAAGCAAGCGCCGTCCCGATCACAGCGATGGCCAGCCCCGCCAGCCACCACGACGGCCGCAAGCTTAGCGTTCCATCTACCTCTGCGCCGTATAGCCCGCGCAGGGTGGCGGCCACATCCGGCAGCAGCGCGGCGGCGATGCCATAGCCCATCACCATTCCGAGCGCTCCGGAAATCAGTGCAAACCCCAGTAATTCCAAACAGATAAGCGTTATCAACACCCGCAGGGGCATCCCCAGGGCGCGCAGGGTGCGAAACATCGCGCGACGTTGCTCGAAGGCCAGCCCGATCGCCCCATGGACAATGAAGAGCCCAACCGCAAAACTCAGCAGACCAAAGGCGGTAAGGTTCAGGTGGAAACTGTCGGTCAGGCGCGTGATGTCGCTGTTTTGTTGCGCGGCTTGGCGGGTCAAAGATGGGGCGAGGGAGGCGAGGTCGGGCAATGCGCTGGGTTGGTTTTCCGCCACGATCAGCCGCGAGATCTGCCCGGGCAGAGCCAGCAGCTGTTGGGCAATGGCGATGTCAGTGAAGATCAGGTTTGGCGCGACGCCATCAGCCGGAAAAACCTTTGACGTCAGAAGGTTGGACAAACGCGCGACCGTTTCGGGGTTTGTGTAGACCAATCCGGGTGCCGTCAAAAACGCCGTGATATCCCCGCCCAGATCTGTGCCACTTGGCACGACCTCGCCCGGGATGGTCAGCGGGTCGACCCCGATCACCCGATAGCTTTGCCCGTCAAGGACCGCGCGGCCTTCGACAACGGGTGAAAGTTGCCAACCCGCGCGACGCAACCGAACGTAAACCACTTGATCAAAGCTTTCGCCCGCTTGCGGAATTAATTGGTCATAGCGTGTCTCGCCCAAAGCGCGCGCCGCCTCGGCATAGCCCGCGCGGGCCTCTGCATTGATCGCCTGCACACCGGACCAAAGCGCGGTGGCTAAAGCAAGGCCAAGAATAAGAGTAAGCAATTGTAATGGCTTACGCCACCAATGAGATAAGAGCGTGCGCAATCCGGTCTGCCACATCAGGCCAACGCCCCGGCGCTTAGATGCAGGCGGCGCGACATTTGCCCTGCAAGGCTTTCAGAGTGGGTGACCATCAACAATCCGGCCCCGGTTTCTGCCACGAGGTCCAGCATCAATGCCAGAACGCGATCGCCTGTGTCCTGATCAAGATTGCCCGTTGGCTCGTCCGCCAGCAGCAGGGCGGGACGATGGGCCAGAGCACGCCCGATTGCAACGCGCTGTTGTTGCCCGCCGGACAGTTGTTCTGGAAATTTTCGTAGTTGTGGTGTTAGCCCAAGGCGGTCTGACAATAGGGCGCACCATCCGGTGTCGTGGCGTCCTGCCAGGCGCGATTGAAAGGCGATATTGTCTTGGACATTCAGCGAAGGGATTAGATTAAATTGTTGAAATACAATACCGATCCGCTCGCGGCGCAGCCGCGCGCGCCCGCTGTCCCCAAGGCTTGCAAGATCCACATCGTCGATGATCACTTTACCGCTGTCAGGTCGATCCAGCCCCCCAATCAAATGTAGGGCGGTGCTCTTTCCGCTGCCGGATTCGCCCGTCAGCGCCACGGTTTCCCCCGCATCGAGGATGAAAGAGACCCCGCGCAAAACATCCACCGGGTGATCCTCACCGCGATAGGTTTTGCAAAGGCTCTCAGCAACTAGAAGATGTGTCTTACTCATTTTATGAGACTTAGCGCATTGCCGCCCGTCGTACAGGAGGCCCCCTGTCGCAGGGGCCCTCTTCGGTGTCGCCGCAGAATGTGTTAATCCACCGAAAGTCCACTTGGGACGCTGTCCGGGCGACCTATTGGCAGGCTTAGGGCTGTATCGCCTGTCAGCGCATTGAGAAAGGCGACGATATCAGCGATTTGCGCGGTACTCATCTGGGGCAGCTGGATGTCCAGCATGGCCGTCTGTCGGGCCAATTCGTATTCGTCTTTCCAGATCGTAAAGTCGGCGTCTTGCAACCATTCGGCCTGTGGCAAGCCTGCCATTTCCTTTGTGTAGTTCTTCATAGAGGCGACGGGATCGACATGGTGGCGCACCATGGCCTCTAGCGTGGGCATCGCACCGTTGTGGCCATATGGGCCGGTCAACGCAACGTTGCGCAGCGCGGGTGTGCGGAATTTATAGATATCCTGCAGACGGTTGGTCTGCAGCATCCGGCCTACATCGCGGGCGACAGGATCAAAGGCACGGGTTTTGCCGGGGCCAAAATTTGGCACGCCAATAGCGTGAAACCCCTGATCGGTTAGCAAAGCGCCAGAATGACAGGTCGAATATTGCGCCTCGCCAAAGAACAATTCCATCCCGGATTTTTGATCCGGCGTCAGAGCATCGGACTGCCCCGCAAGGTAGCGGTCATACGGGCTGTCAAAATTGCGCCATTCCGTGCCGACAAAGGCGGCGATGGAATTGCCGATCTCGACAATCGAGATGTCCTCGGCGCTGTTGATATCATCAAAGGCCGCGACGATCATCTCTGCGTATTCCGGAATATCCGCCACGCGTTTTGCGATGATCGGCCATGCAACGGCCAGTTTCTCGTTCGCAGCATCCCCGATTGGATTTTCCTCAGGGTCCCCCGCCATTTCATGGCGTGCGGTGATCGGAAACATGGCTTGGGCCGCGATGATCGTTTCCAGCCCTTTGGGCAGGTCGGCGCCAGCAGGCGAATTGAACCCATTGCCAAATTCGTCTGACACGAACAGCCGCCCGTCATGGAACATATTCTGCACATCACGATGAGCAAGGTTCCAAAGCGCGGGGGCGTTACGTGGAATACGGGCCTCGATCTGTGTTACGCCGTCTGAGGTTTTTCGTTTGGGGCCCAAGCCCATACCACCCTCGCCGACGCCGAGGCTAAGCCCATCCGCACCGCCCAATTCGTGATGATGACAGGTTCCGCAGGATATATTCTGGTTGCCCGACAGAATTTTATCATAAAACAGCAGTCGTCCGATTTCTGCCTTTGCGGGTTCGAAGGTGAAGAAATCCTGCTCGCTCAGCGCGGCGGGCAGATCCAGAGTTACGGTTGGCGAGGCAATTGCACCGGACAGTCCGCCAAACAAACCGACTGTGAAGAGGGCGCTCTGAAAAATCGGTCGCAGGTGCATATGAAGTCCGTTCTGCTATGTTTGTGGTCGTATTAGGATGACTGTCGCGGCCTTTGGCGATCTTAAAAGAATGCGGGATGGACCTGCCAAAAAAATGATTTGACCATCCACGGTGTTTGTCAAAGAAGTTGTCCGCCGATTTCATGCAGCGTCTCTGATTTC
>CALGTJ010000221.1 GCA_937901435.1 uncultured Rhodobacter sp.
GGAGTGGTCCAAATTCTGGAGACAGTATCTATTCGAAAAATCAGATCGGCTCGGTTGAGGGTGCTGCTATGTGTCGGTAGAAATCATATCGGTCAGGTTGCCTATTCAACGCCCACATCGGGGTGCAGAGTAACGAAAATCAGTGAAGTCGATTTCTCTTGCCGGCGGGGAAAAAGAAACTGACCTGAAATCATCTGGCCCTTTGAAGATAAATTTCCAAATCGGAAGGCCCCAGAGCGATCAGGGATAAAAGATCGATGATCGCTCCGCTTAGTGTTTTAGGTTGCGGCTCGTTGCCCTTTTCACAGCGACAATCGTTGTGCGTGCACGACGATCTCTAGCCGATTTGCGGCGCAAAATTTGCCCTTGAGAACACCCACATGGTGCTTGACGGTCTTTTCGCTGATCGACAGGCATTCTCCAATCTGGCGATTGGTTTTACCCTGCATCAAGTGGTTGATCACCTGTTCCTCGCGCACCGTCAGGCGCAGACGTTCCACTTCGGAACGCTGGGTATCCTTGGCCCGCAATTCGCGGAAGATTTCCATACCAATATCGGGCTGGATGTAGTTATCGCCCTGCATGACCCGTCCCATTGCAATGCGTAATTCGGTTGGCAGGCACGAATGGGTCATGATCCCCGCAGCACCTGCATCAAGCGCATCAATGGCGAAGTTTGTCGAATTGACCGGGCAAAACGTGATAATGCGCGCGTTGGCAAGGCCCCGGCGGATACTACGTATGGTTGCCGTTGGACTGGCCACGCCAACCAGGTCAAGCACGATGACATCGATCTTGGCAGAGTCGAGGTCGGGTAGGCGGTCCTCAAGAAGGTCGGATGACCCCGCCAGAACATAATCCGGCAAAGTTGTGAGAAAGCTCTGAATGCCCTCACGGATGAAGACTTGATTGGATAGGATAAAGACTTTGTCCACTGGAACTCCCAGTCATCTAATAAATGTGGTGAAGCGCGCACTTGACCGCGTCGCTGTCGAAGTCAACAGGAAGCCATGATTTGTTTTCGGATTGCAGACATTGGTGTCAAAATATGGATCACTGTTTCTGTATTTGGGACAATGCCAGGCAGCTGAGGACGATTGGTCCGATTTGCGCCTGTTGGCCAGCCCCTAGTTGGTTCACGCCCTAGACTCGGCGAACGTTGCGCCAATGCTGGTTAAACGGAGCGCTAGGGGATGCATTGTCAAGGTTCGAGCCGATGTCATGGTTGGTTATCATCCGTCTTAATTGTTTGAGGGAAGGCTATTTCGCCGTCCTATGCAGGAAACCTGTTCCAGAAAGAAGGCAAAAATGTGTTTGCCTTTTTGGCGTCCTATTGGGTGGTCTTGAGGGGACGAGTTATCGAACGACCGCCTTGCCGAGGGCAACTTGTGAGTATTTTCCGGTTTCAGGAGTTGTCTCACATAGGGTGAGTGTGGCGCTGCAACCGGCAGTCTCACCCGGACAAGTTCCAGGGGTCGATCAGCGGGCAAGCCGATCCGGCTTTGCTGGGTAAAGTGCTGAGTGCAAATTACTTTTCAGCGGAACACCAGCTTAAGATCAGGAAGCGCGACCGACGCTTTCTTGCCTTTGCTTTGGCAAAGTGGCGCGGTCGTTTTGGCGGCACTTGGGCCGGCGTTTTGGGCTTTGAGAAGGTCTGTTCGAACCGGCGTTGTGGCCCTGGTTGGTGGGACGCGTAGGGGGGCGAATTCAATGAATATGCCCCAAATAGATCAGAAAGGATATATTGGAGATATGCTAAATGGTTCAGCATATATCCTTGCTGGTTTTGCCCGGAATCTTGCCAGAAAGCGGTGTGCCCGCGATAAAAGAACTATCGGCAGCAGGCCTACTGCGGTTGTAGTCCCGGGATTGTCTGACATCGACCCCGTGACTTTCTCCACTTCCGGCTTTGGTTGGAACGGCCCCCGTGTTTGCGGGGGCTTTTTTTTGGACTGCTGAGCGGGCCAGAAGCGGGTGTACGTTTTGTCAGCCGCCAGTCTTCGAAGCCGGTAATCTCTCTCGTTCAATCAGGCGACGGAGACCGCACGGTTCAGCGCGCAGTTCGACCACAACTCATCCATGGCACGAATGAGGAGGTTCATTTCCTCGACCCCATGCACCGGCGACGGTGTAAAGCGTAGCCGTTCGGTGCCGCGCGGTACGGTCGGAAAGTTGATGGGCTGCACATAGATCCCGAAGCGATCCAGCAGCATGTCCGATAGCTTTTTGGTATGGCCTGGATCTCCGACAATCACCGGGACGATATGACTGCCGTGGTCGATGATCGGCAGGCCGAGCCCCTTGAGTCTTGTCTTGAGAATCCTGGCCTTGGTCTGATGCTGCTCGCGCAGGCCGGGGTCGCGCTTGAGGTGTGCGACCGACGCCGCGGCGCCCGCTGCGATCGCGGGGGGGAGGGATGTGGTGAAAATAAAGCCAGGCGCATAGGACCGGACCGCGTCGCACATCTTGGCACTGGCGGCGATGTAGCCTCCCATCACGCCATAGGCCTTGGCCAGAGTGCCGTTGATGATGTCCAGACGATGCATCAGCCTGTCGCGCTCTGCCACACCGGCCCCGCGGGGGCCGTACATGCCCACGGCGTGGACTTCATCGATATAGGTCAACGCGCCGAACTCGTCCGCCAGATCGCAGATCTCTTTGATCGGGCCGAAGTCGCCATCCATCGAATAGATCGATTCAAACGCGATTACCTTGGGCACGTTCGGATCATCTGCGGCCAGCAGTTCGCGCAGATGGGCCACGTCGTTGTGCCGAAAGATCCGCTTGGCGCCACCGTTGCGGCGCACCCCTTCTATCATAGAGGCGTGGTTCAAAGCGTCCGAATAGATGATCAGACCGGGAAACAGCTTGGGTAAGGTGCTTAGTGTGGCGTCATTCGCAACATAGGCCGACGTGAACAACAGTGCCGCTTCCTTGCCATGCAGATCCGCCAGTTCGGCCTCAAGCTTCTTGTGCCAGACAGTCGTCCCCGAAATGTTGCGGGTCCCGCCCGAGCCAGCGCCCGTTGTTTCCAGCGCCTCGTGCATCGCTGACAGAACGGCAGGGTGCTGGCCCATGCCCAGATAATCGTTCCCGCACCAGACGGTGATGGGAGCTTCCGACCCATCGGCCTTGCGCCAGGTCGCATGGGGGAATTGCCCTCGCTGACGCTCGATATCGATAAAGGTTCGGTAGCGGCCCTCTTTGTGCAGGTTGTTGATCGCCGTATCCAGCTGGGCCACATAGTCCGATTTCGAGTTCTTTGTCCGGTTGGCCGAAAGGCCAGCGCGCTCACACTCGTGGTTCAGGCAATCCGTGCAAAACCCAAGGACGACGTTGTTTTGCATGGACATTGTTCTGGACCCTTCGGTTATCATGTGGACTCTGATGTGGTCCGATAAGGGACTTTTGCCTGTCGGGACCTTTGCTTAGAACCCCCGAAAGTCTAGGAAACTATCATACTAAAGTCGTATGGATGGTCAGGGCCAGGTCCCGGATCAGGTGTCCAAAGCCGGCGCGCCGCAGATAGCTGCGAGACGGCTGGGCCCAATGGACGTTGGATCAACATGTTGGTTTTGCGCCTTTTATAGTGGGTACGTGCCGGGCACTGTCGCACCAGCATCCATTTGGGCGTTTTGTGTTGCCGGGTCCTGCTACCCCAAAAGCGCCGCCCTGTGCGAGTGGGGGACTCTCAACCAAAGGAATAACCAAAAGGATAGGTTTCGCATCCGAATGCCGTTTTGTTGCAATTGGCCTTATGCGTTTAGATGACATTGCGGGAGACGAGGGCCAGACGCCTGTGGGGATAGGCGGTTCTGTGTCGACCAGGTGCGACGCTCATAGGGCCTGACTGGGGCAGGTTCCTATGGGCGACAGCGCAAAGCGGCAGCGCCCGACCTGGATGGTCGGGGTCGGGAACCCATGAGTGATTGGGTTCCTAATGCTATTTTAGGAAGCGCGCGCCCATCCCGCGAATGCGGTAGGTCAACTATTTAGCCGGCGAAATGCGAAAGAGGGTTGGGCAATAACCATTTTTGCAAACATCGATTTTGCGCAGAGCGCGTTTCGCCGTTTGCCTAAGATGGCAAGACTAAATGTCACATCCCGTGAGGTAGTATGGCTGTTTTTTGAACAGCTCAGGTCTGAGTT
>CALGTJ010000222.1 GCA_937901435.1 uncultured Rhodobacter sp.
GCCGTGCGCCGGGGGATGCGGAACGGCCCCGCTACCTGCAACTGATCCATTTTGCCGAGACCATGGCCAGCATTCTTGAGCAGTTGAACCTGAACCACCTGTTCCTGCGCGATCCCTCCAAAGCCTCGCCCACGGTGATCAAGATCAACACCCGGCGACTGGCGTCAACTTTGGGAGCACTTGAGGATATATTGCGCGAGGACGGCTATCTGCTGGACGGCGGATTTTCCGGGGCGGATGCCATGCTGGGGTTCAACCTGTTTGCCGCGCCCTATTATGTGCCGCTGGAGCCTTTTCCAAAGCTGCAAGCCTACCGCGACCGCCTTGCCGCGCGTCCCGCCTATCAAACTGCGCGCGCCAAGGACGGCGTGCAGGATTTCTACACCCGCGACTTCTATCCGGTTCCCGAAGAGACCATGCTATAAGGGCGCATCCCCATGTCTGATACAGTCGAGATATTCGAGGTCGCCCCGCGCGACGGCCTGCAAAACGAAAAGACGATGATCCCTGCCGCGCGCAAGATCGCGCTGACAGATGCGCTGAGCCGGGTCGGGTTTCGCCGCATAGAGGTGGCCAGTTTCGTCAGCCCGAAATGGGTGCCGCAAATGGCCGACGGGGCCGATGTGCTGGCCGGGATCACCCGCGCGCCGGGGGTGTCTTATGCCGCCCTGACCCCAAATATGCGTGGCTTTGAGAGGGCGATGGACGCGAAGGCCGATGAGATCGCCATTTTTGGGGCCGCATCAGAGGCGTTTTCACGCGCCAATATCAACAAGAGCATCGCCGACAGTCTCGCGGCCTTTGCCCCCATCGCGCAAGCTGCCAAAGCCGCAGGTGTGCCCATGCGCGGCTATGTGTCCTGCGTGGTCCACTGCCCCTACGAGGGCGAGGTTGACCCGCAGGCAGCGGCGTATGTGGCGCGGGCGCTGTTTGAGATGGGCTGTTACGAGGTCTCGCTGGGCGACACGACCGGGCAGGGCACGCCCGACACCGTGGCCGCCATGCTGAAGGCCGTTGCGGGTATGGTTCCCGTAGCCCATCTTGCGGGGCACTACCACGACACCAACGGGCAGGCCCTCGACAATATAGAGGTCTCGCTTGATGCGGGTCTGCGGGTGTTTGATGCGGCGGCCGGAGGGCTGGGCGGTTGCCCCAACGCCCCCGGTGCCAAGGGCAATGTGGCGACAGAGGCGGTCAACGGGCGACTGGTCGCGCTTGGATATGACACGGGGCTGGACGCGGAGTTGCTGGCGAAAGCGGCGGAATTGGCCAAAAGCCTGCGAGGCGCAGATGTTTGAAACGATTACCCTTGAACGCGATGCGCGTGGCGTGGCCCTTTTGACGCTGGCCCGCCCCGATAAACATAACGCCCTGAATGCGCTGATGATTGCAGAGATCACTCAGGCCGCTCTGGATCTTGGCGCAGATAACAGCGTCCGGGTCGTCGTTTTGTCAGGCGCTGGGCGCAGCTTTTGCGCAGGCGGCGACCTTGGCTGGATGCAAGACCAAATGATCGCCGATCCTGCCGTGCGCGCAACAGAGGCACGCAAACTGGCGGATATGCTGGGGGCGCTCAATGCGCTGCCCAAGCCGCTGATTGGACGTCTGCAGGGGCAGGCCTTTGGCGGCGGGGTCGGCATGGCCTGTGTCTGCGACGTGGCCATCGGCGTTGAGGCGGCCCGCTTTGGGCTGACCGAGACCCGCCTCGGCCTGATCCCGGCCACCATCGGCCCCTATGTGATCGCGCGCATGGGCGAAGCGATGGCGCGCCGCGTGTTCATGTCCTCGCGAATATTTGACGCGCCAGAGGCCGTTACCCTCGGCATTCTCGCCCGTGCTGTCCCGCCCGACGCGCTTGACGCTGCGATCGAGGCGGAAATCCTGCCTTATCTGTCTTGCGCTCCGGGGGCTGTGGCGGCGGCCAAGGCGCTGGCGCGAACACTTGGCGCGGGCATAGATCAGGCGGCGGTGGATCATTCCATCGCCGCGCTCGTGCAGCAATGGGAAGGCACAGACGCCCCCGAAGGCATCTCTGCCTTTTTTGAAAGACGTGCGCCGATCTGGGCGTTGTCCTGAAACTTGGGGCGTGCCCAGCGAAGTCGCCCGCAGGGCGGATGAGCGCGCGCCACCCCCGGAATCATTCAACCTTCGCCCAAATTTTTCGCATCCCCTTATGATTGGGTCGATAGAAACACTGTGTTAACCGAATGTGGCTTATCAAAAAGCCGCAAAAGCCTGTGATCTGCCCCGGCCACCGGTCCAGCGTCGGTTGACCCTCTCGGGGGCTGGGGGTATGGCTGTCTGCGCAACATCTGTGCGCCCGGTGACTGAAACGTCGATGAGACGTGGACAATCCCGCGCATGAAAAGGAGCTCTTACGTGCAAGCTATTGCCTCCGACTATCTGCCGATCCTTGTTTTTCTGGCGCTCGCCATCGGGCTGGGCCTGATCCTGATCCTTGCTGCCGTCGTCTTGGCGGTGCGCAACCCCGATCCGGAAAAAGTCAGCGCCTATGAATGTGGGTTCAACGCCTTTGACGATGCGCGGATGAAATTCGACGTGCGATTCTACCTCGTGTCGATCCTGTTCATTATCTTCGACCTCGAAGTCGCCTTTCTCTTCCCTTGGGCTGTCGCCTTCAAGGATGTGGGGCTGGTCGGGTTCTGGTCGATGATGGTGTTTTTGGGCGTGCTGACCGTGGGCTTTGCCTATGAATGGAAAAAAGGAGCGCTCGAATGGGAGTAGTCACTGGCCTCAATACGGCAGGTGTTGACAAAGAAGTCTCTACTGCGGTGCTGAACAAAGAGCTTCAGGACAAGGGCTTCCTGCTTAGCTCTACCGAAGATATCATCAACTGGGCGCGCACCGGGTCGCTGCACTGGATGACCTTTGGTCTGGCCTGCTGCGCGGTCGAAATGATGCACACCGCCATGCCGCGCTACGACATGGAACGGTTCGGCACCGCCCCGCGCGCCAGCCCGCGCCAGTCGGACCTGATGATCGTGGCCGGCACACTGACCAATAAAATGGCCCCCGCCCTGCGCAAGGTCTATGACCAGATGCCCGAACCGCGCTATGTGATCTCGATGGGGTCTTGCGCGAATGGTGGCGGGTACTACCATTACAGTTACTCCGTTGTGCGCGGTTGCGACCGGATCGTTCCGGTCGATATCTATGTGCCCGGTTGCCCCCCCACGGCAGAGGCGCTGCTTTACGGGATTATGCAATTGCAGCGTAAAATCCGCCGCACCGGAACTTTGGCGCGCTAGGCGGGCCGGGACAGATCAAGAGGTACCATGACTGACGCCCTGAACGAACTCGGCAACCACCTTGAGGCACGACGCCCGGACTGTGTCATGTCGTGGAGCGTGGCCTTTGACGAGTTGACTGTGCAGATCGCCCATAACGCGGTCGTGCCTTTCTGCGAGTTTCTGAAGACCGATCCAACCTGTCGCTTTTCAACGCTGGTCGACATCACCGCGGTCGACAACCCAACGCGCGAGGCGCGGTTTGACGTGGTCTACCACTTCCTGTCGATGTATCAAAATCACCGCATTCGCGTGAAATCTGCGCTGCGCGAGGACGAAATGCTCGCCTCGCTGGTCGAGGTGTTCCCGGCGGCCAATTGGTTCGAGCGGGAAGTCTATGACATGTTCGGCATCCTCTTTACCGGGCATCCCGACCTGCGCCGGATCCTGACCGACTACGGCTTTCGCGGCTATCCTCTGCGAAAGGATTTCCCAACCACGGGCTATACCGAACTGCGCTATGACGAGGCGCAAAAACGCGTGGTCTATGAGCCGGTCAAGCTGGTGCAAGAATATCGCCAGTTCGATTTCATGAGCCCTTGGGAAGGTGCGCAATACGTTCTTCCCGGCGACGACAAAGCGGAGGCCAAATAATGGATATCCTGATGGTTATACTGCCCCTTGCGGTCCTTGGTCTGGTGCTGTCCGGGCTTGCGGCGCGCGCCGCCAAGGCCCGTGCCCCACGCGCTATCCGGGTGCCCGTTCGCGAAAGGACACGTCGATGATGGATGGGTCCAAATTTGACGACGGCAGCACCGACGCGCTGAGTGGCGAGCAGAAGATCCGTAATTTCAACATCAACTTTGGCCCGCAGCACCCTGCGGCCCACGGCGTGTTGCGT
>CALGTJ010000223.1 GCA_937901435.1 uncultured Rhodobacter sp.
CGCGCGGATGGAGGGGGCAGACCTCCGCTTCGCGCGGATGGAGGGGGCAGACCTCAACGCGGCGCGGTTTAGTGAGTCGACAGATTTCACGGCTGCAGTCGTCCAGTATGCAGCCGTGAAATCGGCCCCGATCTTGGGTGAAGGGGTTGATCAAGACTTGGTGAATTCACTTTATGGCAATGGCTCGGTCGTCTTGCCCGAGGGGATCACCCGCCCCGCCCATTGGCCCGAAGAGGTCCTCGGTTGGTCCGAATTCCGCGAAAAATGGCGCGAATGGCAGCGCGCCCAAGGCTATGAACCACCCGAGTAACCGCCACTCCCATCTTGTCATGGATTGTTTACCACAATAGAGGACAAGCGCAGTCTAGCCAAGGAGTGAGAGCGATGCATGACATCCGTATGATCCGAGAGAACCCAGCCGCGTTTGACGCCGCCCTGTCTCGTCTGGGCGTGGATGCGGTGTCGTCGTCCATCCTTGCCATCGACGAGGCCCGGCGCGCGGCGATTGGCGCGGCAGAGGACGCGCTGGCCGAACGCAACGCGGCCTCTAAGCTGGTCGGTGCCGCCAAGGCCAAGGGCGACGAGGTCGAATTCGAACGCCTGCGCGCGCTGGTGGCCGAAAAGAAAGACCAGATCGCCGCCTTGGAAGAGCAAGCCAAGGCGGGCGACGTGGCCCTGCGCGATATGTTGCTGGGTCTGCCCAACCTGCCGCTGGACGAGGTGCCCGATGGCAAGGACGAGCACGACAACGTCGAGGTGAAACGCTGGGGCACGCCGCCTGTGCTTGATTTCACGCCGGTCGAGCATTTTGAACTGGCCGCCGCCACCGCCGCAGGCGGCATGGACTTTGCCACCGCCGCCAAACTGTCGGGCGCGCGCTTTGTGGTTCTGAAAGGGGCCGTCGCCCGCGTCCACCGCGCGCTGGCGCAATTCATGCTGGACGTGCACACCACCGAAAATGGCCTGACAGAGGTCATCACCCCCGTGCTGGTGCGCGACGAGGCGATGGTGGGCACAAACCAACTGCCAAAATTCGCCGAGGACAGCTATCAGACCACCAACGGCTGGTGGCTTATCCCCACGTCAGAGGTGACGCTGACCAATACGGTGCGCGAGGACATCCTTGACGAGGCCGCCCTGCCCATCCGCATGTGCGCCCATTCCCTGTGCTTTCGCTCTGAGGCCGGGTCTGCCGGGCGCGACACCACCGGAATGCTGCGCCAGCACCAGTTCGAAAAGGTCGAGATGGTGTCGATCACCCACCCAGACGCCTCGCTGGACGAACAGGCGCGCATGGTGGGCTGCGCCGAGGGCATCCTTGAACGCCTCGGCCTGCCCTATCGCACCGTAGTCTTGTGCACCGGCGACATGGGGTTCGGCGCGCGCCGAACCTATGACCTCGAGGTCTGGCTTCCCGGCCAGAATACATACCGCGAGATCTCTTCGGTCTCGGTCTGCGGCGACTTTCAGGCCCGCCGGATGAACGCCCGCTTCAAGCCCAAGGATGGCGGCAAGCCAGAGTTCGTCCACACGCTCAACGGCTCGGGCCTTGCCGTCGGGCGCTGCCTGATCGCGGTGCTGGAAAACGGCCAGCAAGCGGATGGATCGGTTGTGCTGCCAGAGGCGCTGCACCCCTATCTGGGCGGCAAGACCCGGATAGAGGCCAGCGGGACGCTGGTCTGACGCCAGACCTTGCCCCGAACGCCTCTCAGAAAACACGGCGTGGGCCATCGGGCCACTCCTTTTGATCAGGATCGTTCAAAGGGGCGCGTCTTGAAATCTGCCGCTTTGCACGCACCTTTGAAAGAGGTCACATAGAAAGCCGCCCCATGAAGCCCCTGCCCTTGAAACCAACCCTCGTCGCCCTCGCCGCCATCACCTTTGCCGCCTCGCCCTTGTTTTCCAGTGGCTTCGGCGGCTTTGACCCAAACCGTTTTCCCATCCCGCAAATCGACCCGCCGGGCCAACCCGCAGGCTATGCCTTCTCGATCTGGGGCCTCATCTATCTCTGGCTCATCGCGCATGCGCTCTATGGCCTGCTCAAGCGCCCCGCAGACCCTGTGTGGGACGCCACCCGCGCGCCCCTGCTGGTCAGCCTCGCCGTTGGCACAAGCTGGATCACCGTCGCTCAACAAAGCCCGCTTGCCGCCCTCGTTCTGATCTGGGTGATGCTGATCTCGGCGCTCATGGCCCTCTTTGCCGCACCGCGCGCCGAACCACTGTGGCTCAACACCCCGCTCGCGATCTACGCCGGTTGGTTGACCGCAGCGAGTTTTGTCGCGCTCGCGATCAATGGAGCAGGTTATGGGATTGGCTTTGACGCTCTGGTCTGGGCGTGGATCGCCGTCACTGCCCTGTTCATCATGGCCGCCGCCGTGCAGTGGAAGATTGGGTTCGTCCCCGGATACGGCCTGACCGTGGCATGGGCGCTGGTGGCCGTGGGCGTCAACAACCTGTCCGGGCAAGTGGCGCTGGCCATTGTTGCCTTTGTCGGGGCCGCAGCTTTTGCTGCGCTCCCCTTCCTTTTACGCCTAAGGCACTGACCTCAAACCCAAAGCACCCAATATAAAGCGAGCGCGCCCACAGGCGCGCTCTCAATGTGGTCACGATCTGGTTCAAGGTTATTCCGCCGGAACCGCCGCTGCCTGACGTCCCGCTTTGGGAAAGCGCACCAGCCGCTGCTGTTCTTCATCCCAGAGTTTCAGGGAAAAGCTGCGAAGTGCCTCGGGCCATTTGATCCGCCGCAGAGCGAACTCTTCCGGCATATTGTGGTGGCACTTGCGCAACCGATAAGAGGGGATCGTGGGCATGAAATGATGAATATCGTGGTAACAGATATTTGCCGTGCCGATATCCCACAGATGCCCCAGATCCAGCGCAGATGACCCCTGCAAGGCCGCCTGACGGAAATCCAGATCCGGTTTGCGATCCCAATAGGTGTCCTCAAAGTTATGCTGCAGGAACACCATAAAGACGCCGATCACCGCCGCCACCATGATTGTCACCGCCCAGACAATGACCCCGGTCCAGCCCGCCGTGACATAGAGAAACGCCATAAAGGCGAGCAGCATCAGGTTATGCGCCAGTACGCCCCAGACGCCGATCTTGACCGTGTTCTTGGGCCACCGGTATTGGACAAAATAGGTGTACACTCCCCCAATTGGCAACAAAATCAGGGGGTTGCGATACAGGCGATACCACAGACGCCGCCCAAATCCGGCCTCGTTCCATTCGCGCAGGGTCATCGTGTAGACCTCTGTTGTCTCGCGGGTGTCGAGGTTGCCCAGATAGGCATGGTGCATATTGTGGTTATACTGCATCGCGCGGTAGGGCGTCATCGTAAAGGGCGATAGCCCATAGCCCGCGATTTCGTTCTGCAATTTGGTCTTGAACAACGAGTGATGCCCGCAGTCATGTTGCAGCACATAGAGCCGCACGCCCCCAAAGGCCGCCACAATCACAAAGGGCGCCGCCAAGATCCAAAGCCCCGCCTCTGTCAGTCGAATGGCGAAAAAGAGCGCCAGAAAAAACACCGCAAAATTGCCGAAATAACTGGCAAACGCGATGCGGTTGTCCTTTGTGGTATAGCCCTTCAGATAGTCCCGGATGTCCATGGCGCGCTCACTCTATCCCAAATTATC
>CALGTJ010000224.1 GCA_937901435.1 uncultured Rhodobacter sp.
GCCAGTGGGGTAGTCTCACCGTGTCGAGAAAACAAAATACGCTCATGAGAGCGCAGGGTTTTGTCCCTATTTGCTACTGACCCCTTCCCTGTGAAATGGGGTGGTGCGGTGAATTTATCGGACAGGCAGAGCTTTGCGTCGTGCCGGATCCCGAAAGAAAAGATTTCAAGTTTGGGAATGCCGACGGGTTTCACACGATAGAAAACAACCATAAGTCTATGTTTTCTGGTCCGAATGTCGCTGGCCTGACTTTCCTGTGTGTCTTTCAAACCTTTGACATTAAGCCAGAGACATCACACCAAGGGCGCGCCGTCATCAGATCCGTCGCTGCAAACCTGTTTCAATACGGTCGAGAGCGTTGCCATATAGGCGTCATCATACCCGGCGTCGTTTTCCAGCACGCTCAGAAAGGCGCAGGCGGTCTGGGTTGCCATGTCGACCATCAGAAATTGCCCGCCATACCCGGCATGACCGACAAACCGCCCGTCCGTCATCAGGTGATTTGAATAGCGCAGCCATTGTTTTGGCGGCGTCAGCGCAGGGGCGGGTCGGGTCAGGCTATGCTCCAGAAAACGCGCATTGCCGAAGGGCACGTCGAAAATATCACGCCCCTGACGGGCGAACAGCAGGCCAAACCGCGCCAGATCCCGCGCGCTCAGACAGCCACCGCCGGAAAAGGCGGGGTGGCCCTCTGTGCTGAGGCTGATGTGAAACGCGCCCTCATAGCCCACGGCGTCTGCGATGTCCTCTATGTGCCGGGTCAGCGGAATGGGCGAAACTTTAGCGGCGATCAGGGTCAGAACATCTGTATTGGCCGATTTGTACGCGATCTCGGTGCGGTCTGTCACAGGGCGAAACCCGGTGATCGCGGCAGTGAAATCGGCAAGGCTGATTTCGTCCACGCCCGGATCGGGCAAACGCCAGCCAAGCGCGATCTCCTCGCTGTAGCAGTCGGAATTGGGGTCGGAATAATCCTCGGAAAAGTCATTGCTGACGGCCATATCCAAAAGCGACTGGATCGTCGCCTGTGCATAGCCCGATCCGATCCCCGGAAGGTAATCCGCAACGCAGGCGTCCATCGCCAGCAGCCCCTGGTCCAGCAGCCTGCCGATGATGATATGAATATGCAGCTTTGACACCGACTGGATCGAATGGGCCGCCGTGACGGAAAAATCAGGGGCTGCGGCCTCTAACAGGATCTGGTCGCCGCGCAGGCAACAGATGGCCGAAAACGCCGGATGCGCCATAATGCCCGCAAGCCCCGGAACCTGCACTATCAGGTCTTGCGGGGCAGGCTCCAGCATCAGCACACTACGTGCGCGCACCATAAACGTGCGGCGAAACAAGCGGTGCGCGTTGTGAAACCCGTGTCGGCGATGCTGCGGCTGGTTCCAGCGTTGCTTGTTATCCACGCCGACCGTCAGGTCCGGGTTTGACAGGATGCGGGGCTGTTTCATGGGGTGACATATCTCTGTATCAGCGCGTCCACCGCGACGATCTGGTCGGGGTAGAGGAACATCGGGTTGATCTCTATTTCCGCGACGGTTGCGCGGTCGTTCAGATAGGCCAGACACAAAGAGTGAAGCGTCTCTGCGATCTGCCCGATGTCAGCCTTTTGACGCCCGCGAAACCCATCCAGCAATCGCGCGATGCGCAGGCTGTGCAGGGCATGGGCGATGTCGCTGGCCGTCGCAGGCAGCAAAAGCGTCACCGCATCCCCGACCAGTTCGACCAGAATGCCACCGCTGCCCAGAACCAGCGCGGGGCCGAACTGCGGATCATCGCGCAGGGCGACAATCAGCTCTGCCAAGGGCGGGGGGGACATGGCCTCGATCAGAAAGCGATCCGTGACCGCCTCGGCATCAAAGGCACGCACATCACAGATCATGCGCGTCACGGCCTCTGACACGGCCTGCGCATCGGCAAGGTTCAAGGCGACGGCCCCGGCCTCTGTCTTGTGGGCCAGATGCGGGCTCATCATCTTGAGCGCGACAGGATAGCCGATCTCGCGCGCGGCGGCACTGACATGGTCAAAGGTGACACAGCGCCCGAGAGGCACGGCAATACCCTTTTGCGCCAGCCATGCCTTGCCTTCGTCCTCGGTCAGCATCTGTTGATCTGCGAGGGGTCCGGCGGGCAGCAACGGCAACGGAGGCGATTTTGCAAGGCGATCCCGCGCCTGCGTCCATCGGGCCGCATCCCGCATCGCGTTCAGCGTTTCATGCAAGCCCTGCATCGGGGCCACGCCCTGCGTGATCAGATATTCACGTGTCTGCGGATCAAGGTTTTCCGGCAACGTGGCACAGATTATGGCAGGTACCCCGGCCTCTTGGGTGGCGCGCGCAAAGGCGGCGGCGTCGTTTTGGTAGAAATGCTTTGACGCATCAAGACCGGGCGCGGGATAGTCCTGCACCAAGATGGCCATATCGGGGCGTGTCGCGGCGATGGTCTTGGCGAACACCGGATAGGTCTGCTCTGGCTGGCCCCAGATCGGCGTGGTGTAATCCAGCGGGTTTGACACCGTCGCGATGGGGGGCAAGAGGGTAGTCAGGGCTTGGCTGTCGGGCGCATTCACTGACGGGAACGTCAGCCCGATGGTCTCGGCGTAATCTGCCAGCATCGTGGCCCCCCCGCCAGAGCAGGTGAACCCCGCCACCTGTGCGCCTTTCGGGGCGTCCAGCACACACAGCAGTTTCAACGTTTCCAGAAATTGCGACGGATTGGTGAGGCTGATGACGCCACAGCGGGCAAACAGCGCCTCGTATAGTTCGTTTGACCCGGACAGCGACCCGGTGTGGCTGAGTGTCAGGCCGGACCCGATTGCAGAGTTGCCGGTCTTGAGCGCGACCACCGCAACGCCACGGTTCAGCGCCTTGAGCGCCGCCCGTTCAAAACCCGCGATATCCTGCAAGCCCTCGATATGCAGACCGATCGCGCGCACGGCTGGATCGTTGGCAAAGACATCCAGAAAATCCTCTAGCCCCAGCACCGCCTGATTGCCCGCCGAGACCATATAGGCCAGCGGCAGCGAGCGTTGGCTCATCGTGATATCGGATGAAAACATGCCCGATTGCGTGATGATCGCTGCGCCGTAGCCGGGCGACCAGCCGCCGTGTTCGAACGACCAGAGCGCCACGTTGTCGATGTAGTTGATCAGCCCGTAGCAGTTTGGACCAATCAGGGCCATGTCGCCTGTCGCCTCGATCAGATCCGCCTCGGCCTGCGCCGCGCCTGCCTCTTTGAAGCCCGCGGAAAAGCACACGACACCGCCCGCGCCCATGGTCGAAAGACTGCGCAGGGTCTCGACGACACCGCTTGCGGGAATGGCGAGATAGACCGCGTCGGGCGCTTCGGGCAGGTCAGCGAGTGAAGGCACACAAGGCACTCCGGCCAGATAAGCGCGGTTTGGATTGACCGCCCACATTGTGCCCGCATAGCCGCGCCGCCGTGCCTCGGTGATGGCAATCGTTGCGTCGCGCCCGCCGATAAAGGCGATATGGCGCGGGTTGAGAAGGCGCTGGATATTGGCGCGCCGCCGGGGTGTCATGCCCCCAGAGGTCGCAGGATCGAACGGGTGATGATGTGGCGTTGGATTTCGCTGGTGCCGTCCCAGATGCGTTCTAACCGGCTGTCGCGCCAAA
>CALGTJ010000225.1 GCA_937901435.1 uncultured Rhodobacter sp.
GGCACAGCCTGAATCTATGCGCTCAATAGTTGGCGCCACTCAGTAAGAGCGGTGGTAGCAGCCTCCGGAAATATTGGCTTTCCAATCTATGCGATTTGATGCTGTGTCACTGCCTGCGTACACCTTGACGATCTAGCTCTTTGTGGATGGCCACAAGATCGACGCTATCCAACTCTGCCTTAGATTTAACCGCTTGAGCTGCCGCTATACCAGCACCCTGGCCTGCAACTGCACAGCATGCCATGTTGCGTGTGGCTGCATGGGCGATGCGGTCCCCGCCGGTAGCGCGTCCTGCAACCAGCAATCCCTTGATCTTTTTCGGCAGCAACGACCGGTATGGAATGTGCATATAGCGCCCTGTTGTTGGCAAGATCAGGATGCCGTAGCCGTCAATGAATTCTGGATAAATGCCGATACTGTCTTCAAAACGGGCCTGATGACGCACATCCGCTTCAGTCATATTATACACCGCATCGATTTTGCGCGTGTCCCGTACACCCAATGTCATGCCAAAATTGCGTAGCCGAACGCTCTCACATCCTGGAGCAAAGCGGCGCAGCGCATCGATGGCCATCATCGCCTGACGTCGGCCTTCCATTTCAAAATGGGTCAGATCCCCTGGGTCGGTACCGTCGCAATTATCCAAATGTACGAGGTTCATATAGGTCATCTCACCGCTATCATGCACCGCGCCCCAAGTTCCAGAGATGGTCGTGAGATCGGAGGGAATGACCCCCATTTTGCGTGCCGTCTCAAATGGTTTCTTGAGGAAGGGCGAGAACATTTCGTCTTCCTTACCATCGGTCTCGACCGTCCATTCACCCGATGACCAATCCGAATAGGTTTGTGGGTTGGCCCGCACGTCTTCCATGAAGCGCGCTTTATCAACCCCTGCGACGTGGAACATAACGCTGGCGGCCTGCAATTCTTCCCGGGGGGGATGTGTCACAGGAGCCCCAGCCCGATGGGCAATATCTGCATCTCCTGTTGCGTCGATCACAACTTTTCCCAGGATAGCCTCGCGCCCAGCCTTGGATTCAGTGATTATCCCTGTGATTCTGTCGTTCTCGACGATCGGAGCGACGAATAGGCGGTGCAACATTGGCGTTATGCCAGATTCCTCAACCAACTGATCTGCAACAACTTTAAATCCCTCGCTATCAAGTTCGTAGCTTAACGACTGCGATTCTGGAACAGCGGCACCCATTGCTTTGGCCCGCTCCTCAAATTCACGCCCAATCCCGTTGGCCTCAACGGTCCTCTCGTGACGATACCAGGCAAAGCCCTCAACGCCAACGGTCGTAATGTTGCCGCCAAAGCAACCAAAGCGTTCCACCAGAGTAACCTCAACCCCCGCACGCGCCGCAGCCAAGGCTGCAGCCAAACCTCCCGGACCTGCGCCGACAACCAAAACATCTGTACGATGCACGACGTCAATTTTTCGGGATGGTTCGGTGATCTTCATTTTCGCTCTCACTGATTGGGTTTCGAGTCTTCAGTATCGGTGTTCGCAGGGCAACTCCAACTAATTTTGCAACCGGTTTGTGCATGTAAACGCCTCAGAAAGCGGCGATTGACGCTACTGCTGCAAACGACAGATTCGTCTCGCAAAAACAGCCATCGATGCAAAACGCGGCCAACGGCTACAATCTCCTGTAATGCTGATATTTCCACAATAAAGCGATATATCATATATCAATGTAAACTCTGCGCAATTGAGCTGTGCGGTAGAGCTGCTTTAGCAATCGGGCCTGAGCAGACCCTCGTGTAAGGTACAGCTAATGGCAGCTAACAGCCCAAACGAGCCGGTGCTGCATTATTGATGAAGAGCCACAGTGGGTGCCGCAGACCATTTCGTACTATCAATGATCTAAGGCGACACCGTTAAATACGTTGTTTGTAGTAGGTGTCCTTGTGGACAATTAGCCCATCCTTAAAGGTAAGAATATCCACGCTAAGATATTCCTCGGTTGTTCCATCTTTGTGTCGCGCCGTGCGGCGGTATTCGCAGTATGCCTTGGTCGCCGTCAACGCGCAATCAAGCGTTTCCCAATTCACGTTTTCCACCTTGTCAAATAGTCCAGAAAAGACTCTACGGATCACTTCAGCGCCTTCAAAACGAACGCCATGCGCGTCTGGGCCGATGGCATGGTCAAATGTTGCATCAGCGGCAAAAAACTTCATTACGGCATCAATGTCATTTGCGTTAAAGGCGTCGCCAACGGCATCCACTAGTTCGCGTGTAATATCTGTCATATCATTATCCTTTCAGGCCAAGTATGGCGCAGGTTTTTGCAAAGAACGGGCTGGTTGGATCAGCCAATACGTTGAGTTCATCAAAGTGGTCCACATCCGGCACCACATAGATTTCCATGGGCCGCTCGTCGGTTGCAAACTTGTCTAGGTACATTTGCGACTGGCGATGAAATTCGGCTGTTTCTGCCCCGCCGACGACGACCATTTGCGGGGCATTTGTCAGCGGTGGATGATTGGTCATTGGGCTTTCGGCGTTTGCCTCGGCAGCGTCCATCCTAAGGTTAGCGTTAAGGGCGAGGGTCAGGCGCACAGGCTCCAAAAAACTAAGCGGAGATACGGGAATACCCGATTTTATGAGATCAGCTGGCAAGCCGCCATCGCGAGCAACCCAGTCGGTTGCCATCATCATCTGGGTCAGATGCCCTCCGGCGGAATGGCCCATCACCGTAATCCGGTTGCGGTTGATGCCCAACTTTGGGGCTTCGTGCCAGATGTATGTAAGTGCCTCACGAATTTCCTCAGAGATACGCGTCATCGTGACGCTCGGGCATAGATCATAGCCCACGACCACGACATTCGCTCCCGCTTTTACAAAGGCCGTCGCCAAGAAACTATAGATTGATTTGTCACCACGCTGCCAATATCCGCCATGGATCCAAATCAAGGTCGGCGCAGTTGCATCCCCGCACCGAAACACATCCAGCACTTGCTTTTCGCCAACCGCATAACGCACATCCAACACGCAATCGAGTGTATCACGTGCCACCTGACTGGCCGCGGTCCAGTCAGGGATCACGGTTTCCTCGTAATCGGGTCGACCTGCGCGTAGGTTATACTGAGCGTCGAACCAGTCAGGTTCATGCTCTTGGTGAAAAGTAAGGGGATCGGTCATACAGGTATCTCCGGATCGGGTGCGGCAAAAAAAGTGCAGTTACAATAGACAAATGGGGCGCCGGGCTGATGGGTGTAATTCTCCACCAATACCAGCAGGATTTCGTGATCTTAGGCTTCGATACGAGCGCGCAGCGATAATCTTTCAGGTCCATCAAACGACCCCCTCGGATGCGCAGGCTTTTTCAAGGGCCGCCCATTCGTCAGGGTTAGTTCCAAAATGGCGCATCACGTGATCGCGGTAGGCTAGTCGCTCTGTTAGACGGTGATACCATGCCTCGACATGCGGCAATGTGGGGCGCTCGACATCAACATTAAAATAGCGATAGGCAATACAACCCAGCGGGATGTCGGCCATCGTAAAAGTATCACCACAGACGTAATCACGTTCGGTTAGATGCTGGTCCAAGATGCTTAGAGCGGCATGCGCTTCGTCTCGCAAGCCTGCTATTTTCACGGGGTCGCGGTCATCGGGTTGCGTGCGGACCGTTGCAAAAAACATATGGATGACGGGCATGAACGCCTTGCTGGCTGACCATTCCATCCACTGATCCGCAACAGCACGGGTTTGCGGGTCTGCCGGACTCAGTCCCCCCGCGCTGTAACGATCACAGAGATAACGCACGATAGCGAGACTTTCCCACAACGCAAAATCGCCATCCCTGATCGCAGGAATCATGCGGTTGGGATTGATCACTGCGTATTCCGGTGTGTCCAGCTTGCCAAAGCTGCCACCAGCCAGTTGCAGCGTATATTCTAATCCCAGTTCATTCGCAGCCCAGATCACAGGGATCACATTGGACGAATAGGGTCTCCCCCAGATTTCAAGCATCAACCAACTCCCGTTTTTGCGCAATTGACTGTGTGCCAAAACGCGGCACGATATGTTCGAAAAGCCGATGCCAGCTTGCGAGGATCTTCTCATATGGGACGCCGGTGTACTGCTGCATCAACATCAAATGATCTAGACCTGTGGCTTCTTGTCGTTCCGCGATCCGGTCAGCCACAAATTCAGCGTCACCCACCATAATGATCCCCCGCTTGTTCAGGAAATCGAACCAGTCGCTGTCTTCGTCCTCTGACGTCATTTCCTCATCGATGTCGAGGTATCCGCGTTTGGTCCACTCTCCCGCAGGGCGTGAACCGCCAAGGAATTCGTAATAGGCGTTGATTGAGGGTCTGATGGTGTTGACGGCCTCCTCCATGCTTTCGCCAACATAGAAAGCAGTGCAGACACCAACGCCCTCGCCCAAAACCACTTCGCGGCCTGTGCTTGCCGCCAGTGCATCCCGATACGGTTCCCAACAGGCGCGCGTGCGTTTGACGCCCGCCGCCATAGAGATCACGCCCCAGCCCTTGTTTCCAGCGAGTTTGAATGTTGGTGGCGCATTGGACATCAACCAAACAGGCGGGTGTCCATTCTGATAGGGTCGCGGATGGACATACATCGCTTTATAATTGCCGTTTTCGTCATGATAACGCGAATCAAGCGGTTCAAAGAAACGATTAGTTTCCTTCCAGCCCGGTACTGGGAATTCATAGAACTCGCCCTTGTGGGTGAACACGTCGTTGGTCCATGCCTTCAGGATAACATCAAGGCTTTCTTGATAAAGCCGCATGACCTTGCCGTTGTCGCGGCGGTCTGCGTCAGGGTTGAACTGGATAGTAGAACGTTCGTTGATACCCTTAGCCACGCCAAAATCCACACGCCCAAGGGTCATATTATCCAACATTGCCACATCCTCAGCCACACGCAATGGATGCCAGTCGGGCAGGATGATCGGTGCCGTTCCAACCCGCAGCTTTTTACAGTGAGCCGCGACATGGGTGCACATCTGTACGGGATTGGGTGGCGCGTTCATATAACCATTGTGGGCAAAGTGATGTTCCGTGAACCACGCAGTTGTAAAACCAGCGTCCTCAGCCAGGGAACATTGCTCGAGGATCATCTCAAGTGTTCGCGTCCACGGGATGGTTTCCCCGGGACTGAAATTCGCGAT
>CALGTJ010000226.1 GCA_937901435.1 uncultured Rhodobacter sp.
GCAAATTCCACATCCGCCTGAAACACAGCATGTGTACCACAAAAATGTGAATATTTCCTTCCCTCAAGGCATTAAGTTTGGCTTTTCTCTCGCGCCCCTTGTCGCGCCCCGTCAGGATTTCCAGCACCACGCCCGCCGCCTCGGCCAAGGGGCGCAAGCCCGCCAGATGCTGACGCGCCAGAATTTCGGTCGGGGCCATCATTACGCCCTGACCGCCCGCCTCAACCACAACCAGCAGCGCCATAAGCGCCACCAGCGTCTTGCCCGCACCCACATCGCCCTGCAACAGCCGGTTCATGCGCAGCGGTTTTGCCAGATCTTCTGTGATCTCACTGATCGCGCGCTCTTGTGCGCCAGTCGGATGATAGGGAAGTGATTTCAACACCTTGGACTGCAACCTTCCAGTCGCAACAGAGGCCACACCCTTGCCCTTTCGCAACGCCGCACGCGCCAAAGACAAGGTCAGTTGATGCGCCATCAACTCGTCATAGGCCAGCCGTTCGCGTGCGGGGGCCGTCGCGCTTAACTCATCCGCCGACAAGGGGCGATGCGCGGTGTGAATCGCGCTATGCCACGCCGGCCAACCCTCGCGCGCGCGAAGCGGTGGATCAATCCATTCCGCCATCTCTGGCGCTTTTTCCAGCACTGACCCCGTGCCCTTGACCATCGTCTTTTGCGTCACCCCCGACGTCAACGGATACACCGGCTCATATAATGGAATATCCTCTGCCTCTTCGGGCAGCAAAATATGGTCCGGGTGGGGCATTTGGCCGATCCCGTCGAACAATTCGACCTTGCCCGAAACCACGCGTTTCTGCCCCGTCGGCAGTTGTTTGTTCAGCCAGTCGTCCCGCGCATGAAAGAAGATCAGCTGGAACGTGGTCTGTGCATCGCGCACCTCAATTCGATAGGGTCGCCCTTTGGCAGAGGGTGGAAAATGGTGCCCCACGGTCACCTCGACGGTCAGAACCGCTGGAAAATCCGCCCCCAGAATAGTCTCTCTCCGCCGCCGGTCAATCCCGGAATAAGGCAGTGTAAACAAGAGGTCACGTGGCTTTTCGATATTAATCTGCGCGAGGGATCTGGCCGTCTTAGGCCCTATTCCGTCCAACGTTTCAAGCCCCGCAAAGAGCGGAAACAATATTTCCGGACGCCCCGTCATGCGTCGCCAACCAGCGCCAGCCAGCCATCCTCGTCCAACGTCTGGATGCCCAGTTCTGCTGCCTTTTTCGCCTTAGATCCTGCGCCAGGACCCGCCACCAACAGATCAGTCTTGGCACTGACACTGCCAGCAACCTTGGCCCCCAAGGATTCCGCGCGCGCCTTGGCCTCTGCCCGTGTCATTTTTTCCAGTGACCCCGTGAACACGACTGTTTTTCCCGCCACCGGACTATCCACCGCCGCGCGCGACGTCACAGGCTGCACATCCAACTGCGCGATCAGTCGATCCATCGAGGCACGTTCCTCTGCCTGATGGAAGGCCGCGATGACAGACCCCGCCATAACGGCACCAACACCGTCGATGGACAGCAAATTCTCCCACTCTGCGCCCTCGCCAAGGGTCGCAGCACTCATCGCCGTTTCAAACGCCTCCCATGTACCATAGTTGGCCGCCAGCAATGCCGCGCTGCTGTCGCCCACATGTCGAATCCCTAGAGCAAAGATAACCCGGCCAAGGTCAATTTTTCGTTTATCCTCGATCGCCTGAAATAGATTGGTCGCGGATTTCTCGCCCCACCCCTCGCGGTTGCGCAACTTTGGCAGGTTTTCACCGTCGCGGGCTGCAAGCGTAAAGATGTCTGCCGGTTCGCGCACGGCCAGCGTGTCGTCGTTATAAAACATCTCGACCTGTTTCACCCCAAGCCCATCAATATCAAAGGCTCCGCGCGACACAAAATGTTTCAACTTTTCAACAGCCTGCGCGGGACATATGATCCCGCCACTACATCGTCGCACCGCATCACCCACTTCACGCAGCGCATCCGACCCGCATTCCGGGCAAAGCGTTGGAAAGATAAACAGCGTCGCGGTCTCGGGGCGTTGTGCCAGATCCACGTCGGCAATTTTAGGGATCACATCGCCGGCGCGATACACCTGCACCCAATCGCCTTCTCGAATATCCTTGCCATCACGGATTGGATTGCCGTTTGAATCGCGCCCCGCAATGTAATCCTCATTGTGCAGCGTCGCATTTGACACCACCACACCGCCCACGGTCACCGGGATAAGGCGCGCGACGGGGGAAAGCGCCCCCGTGCGGCCCACCTGAATTTCGATTTTTTCGAGACGGGTCCAGGCGAGTTCAGCGGGGAATTTATGCGCAATCGCCCAGCGGGGCGTGGTCGAACGAAACCCAAGACGCCGTTGCAGAGCAAGGCTGTCTACTTTGTAAACCACGCCGTCGATGTCATAGCCGAGGGTGGCGCGTTGGGATTCAATCGATTTGTAGTGATCTATCATTTCTTGCGGCGATGCGCAAAGTTTGGTGAGCGGATTTGTTTGAAATCCAAGGTCCGCAAGTCGTTCGATCGCCCCTTTTTGCGTCTCAGCCAGCGGAGCACTCAGGTCACCCCAAGCATAGGCGAAAAATTTCAAAGGCCGTGCGCGCGTGATGTTCGCGTCCAGTTGGCGGAGCGACCCGGCGGATGAATTTCGTGGATTTGCAAAGGGTTTCGCGCCGTTCTTAATCTGCCTTTGGTTCAGCGCCTCGAAATCATCATGGCTCATGTAGACTTCGCCGCGCACTTCCAGAACGTCCGGGGCATCGGTCAGTGTGTCGGGAATGTCGTCCAAGGTGCGGGCGTTGGCCGTGACGTTCTCGCCTGTTTCACCGTCACCCCGCGTGGCGGCCTGCACCAACTTGCCACCAACATAGCGCAACGACAAGGATAGCCCGTCAATTTTCGGTTCCGCCGTGAAGTCAAGCGCCTCGCCATCCCGCAGCCCAAGATAGCGACGGACCGTGTCATCGAAATCCAGAACGTCCTGATCATTAAAGGCATTCGCCAGCGACAGCATCCGCACCGCATGGGTCACCTTGGCAAAGGTTTCAGACACGGGTGCGCCCACTTGGTCGCTGGGGCTATCGACGCGCTTGAGATGAGGAAAGGCGGCCTCTATCGCAGCATTGCGCCGTTTCAGCGCATCATAGTCGGCGTCGGAAATCTCTGGCTGGTCGTCTGTATGATAGGATTGGTTGAGCCGGGCCAGTTGCTGCGCCAGTTCTGCCAGTTCTGCGGCGGCCGTCTGATCGTTCAGGGCCTCGATATCAACGCTCTTTGCCACTCTGTCCTCTCCGAAGTTGCCCCTATGTGATAGGAGCCCGCCTCGAAGAGGTCCAGACCGTGCAGGCCACGCGGAGAGCGAAACTTGGCGATTGGCGGGTTAAGCGCCGATCGCGATCTTTTCGTTCAGGATCGACGGCTCTGGATCGCGCAGCACATATCCACGGCCCCAGACGGTTTCGATGTAATTTTCACCCCCCGTCGCACGGCTGAGTTTCTTGCGCAGTTTGCAGATAAACACATCGATGATTTTCAGTTCCGGTTCGTCCATTCCCCCGTAGAGATGATTGAGGAACATCTCTTTTGTCAGGGTCGTGCCTTTGCGCAGGCTCAACAATTCCAGCATCTGGTATTCCTTGCCAGTCAGATGCACAGATTTTCCTTCAACTTCAACGGTTTTCGCGTCAAGGTTCACATCGACAAGGCCAGTCTTGATCACCGACTGCGAATGCCCCTTGGAGCGGCGAATGATGGCGTGGATCCGCGCGACCAGTTCCTCGCGGTGAAACGGTTTCGTCAGATAGTCATCTGCCCCAAACCCAAAGCCTTTTAGCTTGTTTTCCGTGTCATCGGCACCGGACAGGATCAAGATCGGTGTTTCAACGCGGGCGAGCCGCAATTGACGCAGCACATCATGGCCGTTCATATCCGGCAGGTTGAGATCCAACAGGATGAGATCATTATCGTAGAGCTTGGCAAGATCGATACCCTCCTCGCCCAAATCCGTTGCATAAACGTTCAGGTTGGCATGCGTCAGCATCAATTCAATACTGCGCGACGTGGTGGGGTCGTCCTCGACCAAAAGCACACGCATTTCGTTCTCTCCACAAAATTCATCTGAGTTAACTATAGTTTGGCGGCAAAAGGTTAACCGGGAGTTACCAAACGTCTTAAAAGATCACAATAATCACAGGTTGCGATATCTTTGAAGGGATGTGGCTTTTAGTGCCGCTTCCCCATGTGTTTCGACGGCTGTCCGCCATTCGTCAAATTCTGCCTCGCTCAGACCATAGATTTCCAGAGCTTCTACAAGTGGTAATAGC
>CALGTJ010000227.1 GCA_937901435.1 uncultured Rhodobacter sp.
AAACGCAGGCGTTGAGTTGCGTTCCGAGTGCCGTGTGCGTGAAATCCTCGTGGATCAAGTGACGGGTTTTGCTACAGGCGTGCTTTATCACGGGGCCGACGGGCAAGTGCACGAACAAAAGGCCGAATTGGTTGTCGTAGCGTGCAACGGGGTCGGCACGCCGCGGCTTTTGTTGAACTCCAAATCCAAAGCATTTCCTGACGGTCTGGCCAATCGCAATGGGATGGTGGGCAAGAACCTGATGTTCCACCCGCTCACCGGTGTTGCTGGCGTGTTTGACGAACCGATGCTGGGACACGAGGGGCCGATGGCCTGTGCGATCTTATCTCAGGAGTTCTATGAAACAGACTCGACGCGCGATTTCGTGCGCGGTTATGGACTTCATTCTGGCCGCTCCACCACTCCGATGACCTATGCATTAGGGGGGTATGGTGTCGACAGCCCGATCCCTTGGGGCGCCGAGCATCGTGAGACCATGGACAACGTCTATCCTTACCTGGCCGGGCTAACCGTGGTGAGTGAGGATCTTCCTGAGGAACACAACTGCGTCACGCTTGACCCTGACATGACCGACAGCGACGGCATCCCCGCACCAAAAGTTACCTACCGTTTGGGCGAGAATACCCGCAAGATGCTGCGCCACGGCGAAGAACGTGCAAAGGAAATTTTGCTCGCAGCGGGCGCGAAGAAGGTGCTGAGCAAAGGCGATGACAACGTATGGTGGCGTGCCGGTTGGCACCAGATGGGCACGTGTCGGATGGGTGATGATCCGGCGACATCCGTGGTGAACGGCTGGGGCCGCAGCCACGATGTCAAGAACCTGTTTATCGTCGATGGCTCGATCTTTCCGACGGCAGGGGCGGTAAACCCGACCTCCACGATTCAGGCGATGTCGCTCTATATCGGTGACAGCATCAAAACCAACATCGAAACCCTGTTTGAGTGAGGCCTGCGTGATGGAATTTCCAACAAAGATGTATATCAATGGGGCGCTTACGGGTGGTGCATCTACATGCGAGGTAATCAATCCCGCTACAGAAACGCTGGTCGCAACAGTTTCAACGGCAGGGCCGGACGATGTCGAACACGCCTTGCAAGCGGCCAAGGCAGCGTTTCCAGGTTGGGCTGCGACGTCCATTTCCGAGCGACAGGCGTGGATGCGCAAGCTGCGCGATGCGGTCATTGCGCATGAGGATTGGTTACGCACTTGCGTGCATCACGAGATGGGCAAGCCTTGGGCGCAGACGGAAGAAGATTGGGACAGATTGGTCGCGTCACTGGACTTTTACGCCGAAGAAATTGCACGGCTGCATGACTACAGCTTAACCGACCGCGCGGGCACCCATACTCACCGGATGGTCTATGAGCCTGCGGGCGTGGCTGTTGCATTTCTGGCCTGGAATTTCCCGCTCCTGAACCTCGCGTTCAAGATCGGTCCTGCGATGGCAGCGGGCTGCCCGATTATCATTCGCCCGTCTGATGCAACGCCAATTTCGGCCTACGCTGTCGGCGCGTTATGCGAAATGATCGACCTGCCCAAGGGCGTGGTACAAATCCTTGCCACCGAAAGCTATGCAGTCGCGGACGCGCTGACAGCCTCAACCATTCCACAAGTGATCACTCTGATCGGATCCACCAAGACGGGCCAGCACATCATGCGCACCGGAGCGA
>CALGTJ010000228.1 GCA_937901435.1 uncultured Rhodobacter sp.
TGCTGGCCGATCTGACGCTGGACCGCCGCCCGGTTCTGGATATCACCGCGCGACAGGATTTTTCGCAGATCGCGGTCGGCGATGGTGAGGGGCATATCATGGTGGTCGACACCGCCAACTGGCGCATCCTGCATGATTTTCGCGCCGCCAAGCGCGGGCCGATCTGGGCCTTGGCCTATGATGCCAGCGGTGCGGCGTTGATGGCCGGGGGGATTGACGACACGGCGCATGTCTGGCCCATCGGGCAAAAGACGCAAGGCCCGATCATGTCAAAGGCAGAGCGGAGTTTTCTGAAAGACCCGGACTCGATGCCGAATGGAGAGCGTCAGTTTGCCCGAAAATGCTCTGTCTGCCATAGTCTGACAGAGGATGGTGTGCGCCGGGCCGGGCCGACCCTTGCGGGTCTGTTTGGCAGGCAGGGTGGAACGCGAGAGGGTTATACCTATTCTGACACTGTGGCCAAAGCGGATCTTATCTGGTCTGCCGAGACCATTGATCTCTTGTTCGACCTTGGTCCGGACCACTATATACCGGGTAGTAAAATGCCGATGCAGCGGATCACCGATCCGGCGGATCGGGCTGATCTCATTGCCTATTTGCGCGAAAATACGAAAGGATAACCGATGCGTGTTATGATGGTGTCGTTTTTGGCAATCGGGGTGATTGCCGTTGGTGCATGGTATGGGCTGGGGCAGGCCTGGTTTTCCTCGGCGGATCAGTATTCCAGCGGGTCCGTGCGGCTTGACTGATCTTGACGGGGGCCTTGTGGAGCATGGCGTTGCGAACGGGCAGGTCCGCAATGGATGACGCTAAACCCGCCCTGCTGATCGCGCCGGACCCGGCAAACCCGCGCCTGACCCGCGCGGTTGAGGGGATCGATCAAGAGGGCAAGCGCAGCACACTGAACGTGGTGATGGAACGCCCGCTGACGATTTACCTGAACTCACAGGAAATCGTTACGGCGATGACGATTGGCGATTACCCCGATTATCTGGCGCTTGGGTTTCTGCTTAATCAGGGGATGCTGCGGCGTGATGATCAGGTGACGGGGATCGATTACGACGAGGACCTTGAGGTGGTTGTGGTGCGCACGGCGCGCGAGACGAATTACGAGGAAAAGCTAAAGAAAAAGACCCGGACCTCGGGATGTGCGGTGGGGACGGTTTTTGGCGACGTGATGGAGGGGTTAGAGGATGTGCGCCTGCCGTCCACCCCGGTGCAGACGTCGTGGCTCTATGCGCTGGCGCATCAGATCAACACGATGCCCAGCCTTTACCTTGAGGCGGGCGCGATCCATGGGACGGTGCTGTGCCAGCGCGATACCCCCTTGGTTTATATGGAGGATGTGGGGCGTCATAATGCGGTCGACAAGATTTCTGGCTGGATGTTCCAGCATGGGGCAGAAGCCGCTGACAAGATTCTTTACACCACCGGGCGGCTGACATCCGAGATGGTGATCAAGACCGCGATGATGGGGATTCCGGTGCTGGCCTCGCGCTCTGGCTTTACTGCATGGGGCGTGGAAATTGCGCGCAAAGTCGGTCTGACGCTGATCGGGCGGATGCGCGGTAAGCGGTTCATCTGCCTTGCGGGCGAGGATCGCCTGATATGGGACGCCGATCTGGCCAGCCTGCCCGAAGAGCCGCGCAAACAGGGGCGCAAGGGTGCCGATGACTGAGATTCCGGGCCTCATTCTGGCCGGAGGGCTGGCGCGGCGCATGGGTGGGGGGGATAAATCCCTGCTGATGTTGGGGGGCAAGCCGGTGCTGGATCATGTGATCGCGCGGCTTGCGCCACAGGTTGGCCCCATCGCGCTGAACGCCAATGGCGATCCTGCGCGCTTTGCCTCTTATGGTCTGCCGGTGCTGGCCGATCCTTTGCCCGATT
>CALGTJ010000229.1 GCA_937901435.1 uncultured Rhodobacter sp.
AAATCGCGCGACGCTGTCGTGATCTGTCTGAAACCGCGTCACCGCGGGAATGAACCCAGAGGACAGCGCCGTCGAGCCACTGGGCGCGGTGTCGCGTTCCAGAACCAGCACATCCTCGCAGGCCTCAGAGGCGGCCAGCGCCGCCGTCAGCCCACAGGCCCCCGCGCCGATGATCAGCACATCGGTGTCGGTCTCGAATTTGCACGGGGCGGGCAGGATTTTGCTCATGCGTTACTGATCCATAAAACGCCGCGCAGGGCAAGCTTTGCCAAGAGGTTGGAGCCGGAGGTTAGAACCAGCCTTTGAACGGGGCCCAGTGAGGGGGCCCAGTGTCGTGTCTTTAGCCTGCACCGACAGGATCTGGCGGCAAAGCCTGTTCCGGATCAGGTGGCAAGTGCGTGGTCTTCACCGGACATTTCATCCGGAATATCGTCAAAGCTGGCATAGTTGAGCTGGTAGAGTTTTGCGTAAAGGCCACCGTTCTGGATCAGTGTGTCGTGGTCGCCCTGCTCTACGATCCGACCCTGTTGCAACACGATGATGCGGTCAGCATTGCGGATCGTGGCGAGACGGTGTGCGATGACCAACCCGGTGCGTCCCTCTAACAGGCGTTGCAGCGCTTTCTGAATTTGCATTTCAGTGTAGCTGTCGATGTTGGCTGTTGCCTCGTCCATTATCAGGATTTTCGCATCACTCACCAGCGCACGGGCAAAACTAAGAAGCTGGCGTTGACCAAGGCTCAGGTTGCTTCCGCGCTCTGCCAGAATGGTGTCATACCCCTGCGGCAGGGCCTCGATGAACTCATGCGCGCCCACAGCGATTGCGGCGTCGATCACCGCCGCGTCATCGGCCCAATCCGACGCATAGCGAATGTTTTCGCGCACTGTGCCTGTGAACAGATAGGGCTCTTGCAAGACCATCGCGATATGACGACCCAGACTTTTCTGGGTGACGTCGCGCACATCGCGCCCGCCAACCAGAACGGTGCCCTGCTGCACATCATAAAAGCGATGTATCAGCGCCATGGAACTGGATTTTCCGGAGCCCGTCGGGCCGACCAGCGCAACCGTCTCGCCAGAGTTCACCCGGAAATTGATATCTTTGAGCACGGGATGTTCGGGATTATAGCCAAAGGTCACATGGCGAAATCCAACCGACCCGTCGTTAGCATCTCCCAGCGGTGCGGCGTCCACGGCGTCTTGGACACTGACCTCGACGTCCAGAACCTCTGTCAACCGATGACCAGAGGCCATGGCGCGCTGCATGACGGAATATTGCATCGTCAGCGACCGGATCGGGTCAAAGAAACGCTGGATGTAAAACAAGAACGCCACCATGATGCCCACCTCGATCCGGCCCGAAACCACCATCAGACCACCGGCCAAGGCCACCACGGCCATCGCGCTGCCCGTCAGGGTGTCGACAATCGGGATCATGATCTGGGACAGCTTCGAGGCCCGCAACTGGGCTTTGAAAGCATTGTCGACCAACTGCCCATAAAGGGTGCTGTTCAGGTTGGCGCGGTCCATGGCCTGCACCGCGCGCACGCCGTGAATGGCCTCTGCCAACGCGCCATTGGTGATTGAATTTGCCTCATGGGCAGCCATGAAGGCGGACCGTGCCTTGCTCAGCCACAAGATGCGCACCCCGAACAGGATCGGAATAACGGTCAAGACCATCAACGCCAGTTGCCAGTCCAGCCATAGCATCACCGCGACAATCCCGAACAACAGCAGAATATCCCCAATCGCCAGCACCGAAGTCTCCAGAAACTCTTGCATAGAGTTCACATCACCCTGCAAGCGCGACATCAGCCGTCCGACCTCTGTTTTGTCCATGAAAGACAGCGATACCCGTTGCAAATGGCCAAACATGGCGCGACGGATATCAAACAGAACGTCTTCAGCCATGCGCCCGGTCACAAGCTCCTGCACCCTTGACGCGATGAAGTTGATGATGACGACGACGGCGAACAGCGCGACAATCCCAAGCAAGGCGCTTGGCGGTGCGTCCGGTGCCATCCCCGTGTCGATCGCATAGCGGATCAACAGCGGAATTGTCAGCTGCGAGCCGGTGAATGTGACCACGGCGGCCACGGAAATCGCCACATGTCGCTTGTAGGGACGCACGAACTGCCAAATCCGCCGGGTGACCTTGCCGTCAAACACGCGACCAAAGATTTCCTCTTCGATGCGGTCTGATCCGACAACAGCGCGCATACGCGGGCGGCCATCCTCATGCGGATCACTAAGCTCGCCGGGGTTTGTCTTGCTCATGTGGTGCCTGCCTTCCCGGCCAGTATTTCGGCGTTGGGGCGCATCTGCAATTCATGCAAGTCGGCGTAGCGTCCGCCAAGGGCCAGCAGCTCCTGGTGGCTGCCTTGTTCAATGATCCGGCCCTGATCCAGAAACAGAATGCGGTCGGCATGCATCAAACTGGCAAGGCGATGGGCGACGATCAGGGTCACACGGTCTTTGGCATATTCCCTTAGCGCCATGCGGATACGGTTTTCCGTTCCGGCATCAATGGCGGCTGTGGAATCGTCAAAAATCAGCACGGCGGGCTGCATCATAAGGGTGCGCGCGATGGACAGCCGCTGGCGTTGGCCGCCAGACAGCGACACACCGCGTTCGCCGACAATTGTGCCATAGGCGCCGGGCAATCCAAGGATGTAGTCGTGCAATTGCGCGGATTCTGCGACGCCCCGAATTTCGCGCGTCCGGGTGAACGGGTCTGCATAAGCGATGTTGTTTTCGATCGACGTGGTGAACAGAAAGCTGTCCTGCTGAACCACCGCCACGGCGCGCCGCACCGACGACAAGGTCACATCGCGAATGTCCTGCCCGTCAATGCGGATACTGCCCTCGACCGGATCGTAGAACCGCGGGATCAGGTGCATCAGCGTGGTTTTTCCCGATCCGGGCGGCCCCACAATGCCGATAGTCTCGCCCTTGTGCGCCTCAAAGCTGATGCCAGAGACGGCCGGTCGGTCCATGTCGCCGCCATAGGCAAAACTGACATTCTCCAACTTGAGCGTGCCCGCCGTGATCGTCAGGTCTGGCGCATCCACGGCGTCCCTGATTTCAACTTCGTGATCGAGCAGGGCAAAGATCCGCGCGCCGCATGTCGAGGCGCGGGCATAGCCATTCACCATCATGCCCAACTGGCGCACTGGCATTTGCAGGATCGTCATGAAGGTCAGGAAGGTGGCCAGAGTGCCCAGCGTGATGTCCCCGGAGGCCACTTGCCGCCCGCCAAAATACAGCACCAATCCCATGGAGATAAAGAAGGCCAGCGTCATGGCCGAGGTGTTCTTGACCCGTGTTTCGATCCGCTCATGGCTCAACTCCAAGGCCGAATTCGAGGCGACTTCGAATTTTTTCATCTCATGATCGGCCGAGGCAAAGGCGCGAACGACGCGAATACCTGCAAGGTTTTCTTCCATGACCTGGCTGAGAACGCCAAGCCGTTCCTGCAATATCAGCCATGTTCTGCGCAGGGTCATCCGCATCACCGTGCTGCGCCATCCTGCGAACGGCACAAAGGACAGGGCCAGCAAACCCAGCGTGAAATTGGTCGACAGCAGCAGCGTCGCCCCAAGCCCGATCAACAATCCCAAAAGAACAGTGCGCACCAGCGCTGTCGAAAAAAACATCCGCACGCCTTCCAGATCCAGCATCCCGACCGTGATCAGATCGCCAGAATGGGTCCTGTCGTGGAACGAAAACGGCAGGCTTTGGATTTTTCCGTAAACCGAATTGCGGATGTCGCGGGCCAGAGAATGCCCGACCGCCTCGGCGGTGTAGTTCTGGACAAGCGTGAAGATCCCGCGCGCGACGCTGGCCCCGAACAACAGCAACGCAATCGGATAAAGCGTTTCGGGCGCGGCCTTTGCCGCAGCCACCGCCTGTGTCTGATCCACCGCCCGCCCAAGGATGACAGGGATCGACAATTGCATCAGAACCGCAGCCACAGTGGCCGCCAAAGCGGACCATGCCGCGACAGGGTAGGCGAACGCCATCCGCGTGATGCGGGCGATGGCCCCAAGTCCTGCGTGGGGATCAACAGTGGCGGTCCGGCGAAATATCCGGTCTGAACCAGCCTCTTGGCCGGATTGAGCAGTCTTTGACATGTATCATCGCCGCAGACTTGGCGTCGCGGCCTCCATAGAGTGAGACTCATAGTCTAGTGTCCGAGAGAGTAGCAATGTTTGATCGCGTGGTAATTTTGCCGCAGTCTGCCGTGAGACGCGGAAAAGCCGCTCAAAACCGAGCTGACCTTGGCCGCTTGCCCCGCTTGTCGCGCTTGTCGCGCAGGGCCGACCTTGACCAGCCTGATCAGACGATTGTCTTTCTGGCGCAGGGGCGTCTGCTCTGGTCTTGAACGCGATTTCATGCCCTATTTCTGACCAGCAACAAAGGGGCGACACAATGAAGATCTGGTATCAAAGCTATGTGGATTACGAAAACGGCGCGTCTTACTGGGATGCCTTGCGGCTGCATCTGGACGAGATCGCACGTCCGGGCACGCAGATCGACATCAAGGGGATAACGCCCTTTGACAGCTACGCACATCCGCTGGTGGAGTTTCGCTGCGCGCGAGAGATGATCGCCAACGCCATTCAAGCTGAACGCGAGGGCTATGATGCGGTCATCGTTGGGCATATTCAGGACAGCGGGCTGTACGAGGCGCGCTCTGCCGTGGACATCCCGATCATCGCGCTTGGCGAGGCGACGATGCTGTACTGTTGCCAGATGGGCCAGCATTTAGGCGTCGTGACGATCAATCCGCGCTTTATTCCCGGTTTTCACCATCAGATCCGCAAATATGGCCTGACAGAGCGGGTGACGGGCGTGCACTCCATGACGTTCGAGCCGGGGCAGATCCTGCAAGCCTATGGCGACGAGGCCAAAGCCGCCGAGGTTAAACGCCTGTTCGAGGAACAAGCCCGCCCGCTGGTCGCCGCAGGCACTGATGTGCTGATCCCCGGCGGCGGCATTCCGATGCTGCTGTTCTCGCGGTTCCGCGATCATTTTGTGGATGGCACACCGGTGATCAACGGCATTCCGATCGCGGTGAAAATGGCCGAGATGATGGTGGGCCTGCGCGGGTTGACCGGTCAGTTTATCTCGCGCACGTCAGACTATGTAAAGGTGCCGCCCGAGATCGTCGAGGAGTTCATAACCCATCCAAAAGGGTTATAGCATCCGCGCAGGTCATCACATCCGACACGGTTTTGAGGTCGGCAATCGCCGCATTATGCGCCGTGTCGGAAAACGCCGCGCAGCCATCTGACAGCACTGTGGTATGCAGGTCCAGCACATGCGCATTGCGCACCGTTGACGCCACGCCACCATTGGTCACGATCCCCGCGACCAGCAGGTCGGTGATGCCGTTCTTGCGCAGGACCCATTCGAGCCGCGTCATGTAAAACGCCGAATAGGCGATCTTTTCGATGATGAAATCGGGCGTGCCAAGCGCGTCGACCATCTGGTTGCCCCAACTGCCCGGCGCAAAGTCTCCCCGCGTCAGGAAGGGGCGCAGTTTTTGCAGATGCGGCGCAATCATCGGCGCGCCCCCGCGACCAGGCACCAGCGTGAACTGGGTCGAGATCACCACCCCCCCCGCGCGGCGCATCGCCTCTGCCACTGGCGCGACGCGGGCGGGCAGGGCGGCGATGGCCTTGGCACTTTGGCCCGCACGTCCATAGGCCCCCTCGGGATGCAGGAAATCGTTTTGCAGATCGACGATCAGAAGGGCCGAGGTGTCATGTGTCATGTGTCCCACCGGATGATGATATTGCCGAATGCGTCGACCTCGCCCGCGAGGCCGGGGTCTATAAAGATCGTGGTGTCGGGTTGTTCAAGGAGCGCCGGGCCCGCGATACGCGCGCCGACGGGCAGGTCGAGGCGTTCATAAAGCGTCGCCTCATGTTGCGTACCGTCATGCCAGATCATCCGTTTGCCCAGCACGCAATCCTCTTGGGATTTGGTGGTCTTGGGCGCAAAGGCCGAGAGGTCAATCTCTGGGCGATGGCCGATCACGGCGACGCGCAGGTTGACCACCCGTTGACCGATGCCGGGCAATAGCCGCCCGTAGATCTCTGTATAGCTGCGCTCGAAATCGGCACGAATAGAGGCCTCAGTCGTCGTGTCTGGCGTGGTTGTGAGGGGCACGGTGACGGTATGGGTTTGGCCCAGATAAAGCATGTCCAACTCGAACACCTGCGATGTGCCCGTCAAATCGGCAGAGGCACTTTCCAGCGCATCCTCAAAGGCTTGCGATTGGATCTTCATGCGCTTTCGCAGCGCGTCGATGTCTATACCGGACAGCAGTTGGTTCACCGTCTGCACGATGTCATGGCGCATATCGGCCACCACACAGCCAAAGGCAGAGGTCACGCCGGGAAAGCGCGGCACGATGGCGGCCGCCAGCCCGATCTCTTTCATCAACGCACCGGTATGGAGCGCCCCTCCGCCCCCAAATGGCATGCAGGCAAAGGTCTTGGGATCATGGCCGCGCTCGACCGACACCAGCCGGATCGCGCCCGCCATCTTGGCGTTGGCGAGGGTCACAATGGCCTCGGCGGCGGCCTCGATAGTCAGGCCCAAGGGATCAGCGACCCTCGCTTTGACAGCAGCCCGCGCACCCTCGACATCCAGCCGTGCCAGCTTGCCCCCGATCGGGCGATCCGGGTTGATCCGGCCAAGGATCAGGCTCGCGTCGGTCACGGTCGGCGCATCATTGCCCAACCCGTAGGCAACCGGACCGGGATCAGACCCCGCGCTTTGCGGCCCCACGGCCAGCAAGCCGCCCGCATCGATATGGGCGATGGACCCGCCGCCCGCGCCGATGGTTGAAATCTCGACCATGGGCGTGCGCACCACCATTCCAAAGTCGATCTCTGTCTGCGCCGCCAGCGTGCTGGCCCCGCCCGTGACCAGCGAAACGTCAAAGGACGTGCCACCCATGTCGCACGTGATGATGTTTGGAAAACCCGCCGCCCCGGCAATCGCCCGCGCGGCGATCACCCCGGCGGCAGGACCCGACAACGCCGTGCGCACGGGAAAGCGCGAGGCAGTCCCCACATCCATCACACCGCCGTTGCTCTGTACGATCAGGATATCCGCACCGCCGTCTTTCGCCTTCAGCCCGGCCTGCAAACGATCCAGATAGCTGGCGACAACCGGTTGCAGATAGGCATTCAGCGTCGCGGTCGAGACCCGTTCGAACTCGCGGATCTCGGGCAAAATCTCTGTGGCAGCAGTGACATAGGGCGTGGGCCAGATCTCTCGCACCGCCTTGGCGGCGGCGATTTCATTGGCAAGGTTGGCATAGCCGTTGATGAAGAAGATACAGACCGCCTCGCAGCCCTCGGCCAACAGCGCGCGCGCCGCCGCGCGGACCTGATCCAGATCGACGGGCGTGCGGATCGTGCCATCGGCCAGCGTGCGCTCTGCCACCTCTAGGCGCAGATCACGCGGCACCACAGGCTCGAACATGCCCCAGAGACCCCAAGTAGTCGGGCGATCCCGGCGCCGCATTTCCAGAACGTCGCGAAACCCGGCGGTGGTGATGATCCCGGTCCGCGTGCCCTTGCGTTCCAGCAAGGCATTCGTGCCAACAGTCGTGCCATGCACCACCACTGAAATTTCGTCGAAATTTCGGGCGCCTGCCTCGATCCCTTCGATGAACCCAACCGATTGATCGCCCTTGGTCGAGGGCACTTTCGAGACCGCAATCTCGCCGGTCTCAGTGTCGAACACGAACACATCGGTGAATGTTCCGCCCACATCGACGCCCACAAGTTTCCGGCTCATGTGCGCTCTCCGGTCACATATCCCAGTTTTAGATCGCGCGCCCGGGCTTCGGGGCTGCGTTTGGCCGGATCGCCATAGCCACCGCCGCCGGGCGTGTCGATGCGCACGGTCTGGCCGCGTTTCAGCTTCACGCCGACGATCTTGGATTTCATCGGCGGGTGCTGTGGGCCGTCTGCGCTGTCGTAGGTAAACACATTCAGCGCGGCGGGCTGCCCGCCCACCACGCCAGCGGGCGGGAATTTCCCGCGCTCGCCGAACAGGAAGGCATCCGCACTTTCCTCTAACAATTCAATCTCATAGGTCGCCCCAAGCCCACCGCGATGTTGGCCGTCTCCACCAGAGTCGGGCCGCAAAGCCCACTGGCGGAACATCACGGGATAGGCGCTTTCGAGGATTTCCAGCGGCGGTATCGTGGCGGTCGAGATCGGCGCGTTGCCGTGGTTCAGACCGTCCCCCAAAGGATGCCCGCCGTGCCCGCCCCCAAAGAAGGAAAACATCACCCAACGCTGGCCGCTTGCGCGGTGCCCGGCGATGGACAGCGCATTGATCGTGCCATAGGCGCAGCCGTTGGACCGTTCCGGCGCGATCTGCGCAATCGCCTGAAAGACAACGTCAATCAGGCGCAGGATGGTCTCTGTATAGCCCCCCACCGGACGCGGGGCGGTGGCGCAGAGCAGGGAGTCTTTGTCGATGACGAACTCGACTGGTTCCAGCACGCCGGCATTGGCGGGAACCTCGCCAAAGATATGTTTCAACGCCACGTAACAGGCCGCGACAGTGGTCGAGCGCGCGATATTAACCGGACCGCGACAGGCAGGCGACGAGCGCGAGAAATCCATCACCATACGCTCGCCCTTGATGTGCAGATCCAGCGCGATTTTCAGCGGCTCATCGACGATCCCGTCATTGTCCAGCCAATCCTCTGCCGAAACCGTGCCATCAGGCAGCTCTGCGATATTGGCGTGCATCATCTTGGCCGCACGGGCACGCAGACTGACCAAAGCTTGCGAGACGGTGGTGTCCGTATATTCGTCCAGCAGCGCCGTCATCCGCCGCACACCAAGATCCAACGAGTTGATCTGGGCGTTCAGGTCGCCAAACACAGACCCCGGCAGGCGCGAGTTGGCTTGCAGGATGTCGACCACATCCTTTTGGTAGACGCCCGCGCGGAACAGTTTGACGGGCGGGATCAGCATGCCCTCTTGAAAGCTTTCGGTGGCGACCGGGTTGTAGTTGCCCGGCACATTGCCACCGACATCATGCCAATGCCCGACAGAGGCCAGCCAGCAATAGACCTGTCCATCGCGGTAGAGGGGGCGGATCAGGCGAAAGTCGCTCAGATGCGTGCCGCCGTCGTAAGGGTCGTTGAAAATATAGACATCGCCATCGACCATATCCCCATCGCGCGCGGCCTTGTCGATGACCGCCTTGACCGCGAAGGCCATGACCCCGACAAAGATCGGCAGGCCGGATTTGCCCTGCACCAGCGTGTCGCCCGTCTTGGCGTCATAAATACCGTGCGACGCGTCATGGGCCTCTGCGATGATCGGGTTGAAGGCAGAGCGGAACAGGGTCGCGTCCATCTCGTCCGCGATCTGTTCAAGGCGGCCCTTGAGGATGGCGAGGGTGACTGGGTCCATCAGGATGTGCCTTCTTGCGGGTCGTAGGATTTGCCCAGAGCCTGCAGCTCTGGTGTGCCGATGATCTGGTTCAGTTCGGTGAAATCGGCCATCTTGTCCAGCATGTTGGCGGTGGTGCCCTCGGCGATCAATTGCGCGAAATAGGCCTGCGTGGCGCGGGTCTGGGCGCGCACGAGGCCACCGGGAAAGATGGCGAGGGAATAGCCGATCTCTTGCAGGTCTGACTTGCTTTTCAGGGGCGTGTTGCCGCCCTCGACCATATTGGCCAGCAAGGGCAGGCGATGGGCGAAACGGGCGATGATCTGCGTCATCTCGGCCTGATCGCGGGGGGCCTCGACGAACAACACATCGGCCCCGGCCTCGACGTACAGTTCGGCACGCTCCAGCGCGGCGTCAAAGCCTTCGACGGCGATCGCATCGGTGCGGGCCATGATGAGGGTGTCATCGCAGGCGCGCGCATCCAGCGCCGCGCGCACCTTGCCCGCCATGGCATCCGCCGGGATCAGGGACTTGCCCGCCAGATGGCCGCAGCGTTTGGGGTAGGATTGATCCTCTAGCTGGATCATCGCCGCGCCCGCCCGTTCAAACATCCGCACGGTGCGCTGCACGTTCAGGGCGTTGCCATAGCCGTTGTCGGCGTCCACAATCACCGGGGTCTGCACCCTGTCGCACAGCATGGCGAGCGTATCGGCGACCTCAGAGACCGACATCAGCCCCACGTCGGAACGGCCCAGTCGCGTGTAGGAAATGCTGGCCCCCGAGAGATACAGCGCCTCGGCCCCGGCTTGTTCCGCCAGCAGCGCGGACAGGGCGTCATAGACACCGGGGGCGAGCAGGATCTCGGGCTGGGACAGGCGGTTTCGCAGAGACGAACCAGAGTGTGTCATGTCAGGCTTTCAGAAAGCGTTTTTCAAGATGCGGGACAAGACCACCGGCGGCGATCATGTCCAGCAGGAAACCGGGGATCGGTTCGCAGTGGACTGTGGTGTGGGGCAGGGCGAGTGTTGCGGTTTCTATGTCGATGCTGGCCGTATCGCCATCTTTGGTCAGATGATCTGCCGCGCCGACCAGCACCGGCAGGCCAAGGTTGATGGCGTTGCGATAAAAGATCCCGGCAAAGCTGCGCGCGATGACGGCCTTGATGCCGAGGGTCTTGAGACATTCGGCGGCCTGTTCACGAGAGGAGCCCACGCCGAAATTACGTCCCGCGATCAGGATGTCGCCGGGTGTGACGCCGGGGGCAAATGCGGGGTTCACCGCCTCAAGGCAATGGGCGGCCAGCGTCTCTATCGACCCGCTCATATAGCGCCCCGGCGCCAGCACATCGGTGTCGATGTTGTCGCCAAACAGCCAGACGCGGCCGCTCTGATCCGAACGAGTCACAGTGTCACCTCAATCTCGCGCGGATCGGTGATTTGCCCGGTGATGGCAGAGGCGGCGACGGTGTAGGGCGAGCCGAGGTAGACCTGGGACGAATTCGCGCCCATGCGGCCCTGAAAGTTGCGCGCCGTCGACGAGATGCAGGTGACATCTTCGCCCAGCCGATCCGCGCCATAGCCTGCGCAGATGCCACAAGAATTGGGCAGGATCGCAGCCCCCGCGTCCTCGAAGATCTTCATCAGCCCTTCGGCTTCGGCGCGGTACTGATCCTGTCTGGACGAAGGCGCAACCAGCAGTTTCGCGCGCAGGGTCTTGCCCTTGATCAACGCGGCGGCCATGCGCAAGTCGGTTAACTTCGCCCCCGTGCAGGCCCCAATATAGGCGATATCGACCGGGGTTGCGGGGTAGTGGTCGACGGGCTGCGTGTTGGCGGGGGAATGCGGCGCGGCGACCTGTGGGATCAGGGACGAGGCGTCAAAGCGGTGATGCGCGCCCAGCGGCGCGTCGGTGTCGGTTTGCCAGTCACCCGCGTCGATCTCTGAACCACCAGCATCACGTATATAGCGCGCTGTGGTCTCATCCGGGGCGATCAGCCCAGCCTGTCCGCCGAGTTCCGCGGCCATGTTCGACAGGGTCATGCGGTCTTGCATGTTCAGCGCCGAGACCGCGCTGCCCGTATATTGCACCGCCTGATAGCCGCCCCCGTCCATGCCAAGCTGGCCGCAGGCGTGCAGCATCATGTCCTTGGCGGTGACACGATTTGGCAGGGTACCGGACCAGTCGATCAGGATCGTCTCTGGCACCTTGATCCAGATTTCGCCCGTCGCCAACACCCCCGCCATTTCGGTCGCGCCAATGCCAAACATGTAGCAGCCGAACACGCCGCCTGTCGGCGAGTGGCTGTCGCCGCCCACGACAAACATACCGGGCGCGAGGTGGCCGTGTTCGGGGACAACCACATGGCAGATGCCAAGCTGGTCGTAAAACGCCCTGATGTTCTGCGCAGCAACCCAGTCGCGGGTCAGTTTCTGTATCGCGCGGGTTTCGTCATTGAAGACGGGGACATAGTGGTCGGTGACGACGACCACACGCTCGGGATCCCAGACGCCTGTGCGAAGATGTTCAAGGATCGGCTTGACCCGGCGCGGCCCGCCGCTGTCGTGGATCATGGCAAGGTCCACCTTCGCGACCACGATCTCTCCGACAGTGACATGCGCGCGCCCGGCAGCGCGGGCGATGATTTTCTGAGCGAGCGTTTGCGGGCTCATTGCCCCAGCCCCGGCAACCAAAGGGCGATTTGCGGAAAGACGATCAGCAGGCCGACAAGGATGATCGAACACCCCATAAAGGGGATCGCGGCCACATAGATGTCACGCATGGTGGTGCTTGGGGGCGAGACGCCCTTCATCACGAACAACAGCAGGCCGAACGGCGGCGTGGTAAAACTGATTTCCAGCGCCAGCAGGATGATCACCGCGAACCAGATCAGGTCAAACCCCAGCGTTTGCGCCAGCGGAAAGAAGATCGGAACCGTCAGCAGCATCATCGACAGTTGGTCCATAAACATGCCCAGCACCAGAAGGATCGCGAACATGATCAGCAGCATCACCGTGGGATCAAAGTTGAATTGCGTCGCCCATTTGATCAGGCCGGCACTTGCCCCCGAAAAGGCGAGCAAGGCCGAGAATGTGGCCGACCCAAAGATGATCAGCAGCGCCATGGTGGTCACTTTCAGCGCGCCCTCGACCGATTTCACCATGCCCTGCCACGACAGCTTGCGATAGAGCAGCGCCAGAACGATCACGCCGAGACAGCCGAAGGCAGCGCTTTCCGAGGGGGTTGCAACACCCGTCATGATCAACAGGATCACCCCGACCACGATCGACATCATCGGTGTCACATCGGTCACCAGCAGGCGCAGCTTTTGCGCGGGTGTATAGGTTTCCACCTCATAGGCAGGCGCGGCTGTCGGATCCCACAGGCACATGCCAAGGATCAGGATCGCGTAGAAACAGGCCAGCAACAGCCCCGGAATGACCCCTGCGATCAGCAAAGCGCCCACGTCGAGATTGGCCAGCGTCGCCAGCAGCACCGCCAGCGCCGACGGCGGGATCAGGATCGCAAGCCCGCCGGTGCCAAGGATCGGCCCGATGGACATATGTTTCTTGTAACCGCGCTTTTGCATCTCTGGCACCATCAGCGAGCCGAGCAGGGCGGTGGACCCCATCGAAGAGCCTGACAGCGTGGCAAAGGCGGTGCCACCCGCGACGGTGACAAAGGACAGACGGCCGGGAATGCGGCCCATGAGTTTATCGACGGCCGAGAACATCTTGTTCGCCAGACCGGTGTGGAAAAAGATCTCTCCCATCAGCAGGAACATCGGCACCGGCATCAGGTTAAAGGTGGTGACCGTGGGCAGCGCGTTGTTGAACAACTGCCCGATCCCGCGCGACATCTGCCGCATCAGGTCGCCGTTGCCGCCCATGAAATAGGTCGCCCCGATCATGTTGGCCGCGAGGAAGGCCAAAGCCACAGGCACGCCCAAAAACATGAAAAACAGGATCATTCCCAACAGGAATGACAGCGCCATATACCAGTCCATCAGCGCGCTTCCTTATTCATGTACGCCGGCTTCGCCGGTATGGAGTGTCTGATTGCCAAAGACGAAGCGCGAGAAATTTACCGCCATCAGGCCAAAGCAGATCGGCATCGACCCCAGCAACAGCCATTTGGGGTAATCCAGAGAGCGCATATCCGCATCGCCAAACTTATAGGCCCGCATGGTACCGCTGTAGGAATAATAGGCCAGCAACAGGCAGATCAGCACACAAAGTGCAGCAACCCCGCGCGAAAAGATGGGCGTGATTGTCTTGGGCAGGGCAGCGGTCAGCAGTTCGATATAGACATGGCCCTTGATCCGCACGAGCCAAGGCGAGGCCGCCATGACGATATAGAGCAGCCCATATTCCGAGAAGGTAAAGATATGGGACGAGCCGGAATAGCCAAAACTGCGCACCGTGGCCTGAAACACGATGCCCAGCATGATCGCCACAAGATAGACCCCGGCCAGCACGGCCAAGACGTTGCAAATCCAGTCGATGACCCGCATCATCGTCCCCCATATAGGCGCTCTTGCGGGCGCGAACCCGCAAGAGGCGTAGATCAGTTCTTATTTGTGGTAAAGGGCGCGCAGCGTGTCATAGCCGGTCTCGTCGCCCAATTCATCCAGACGGGTCTTCATCCGCGCCCATGATGCGTCATCCGCCATTTCCAGATACTTGGCAGAGGCTTCTGGTGACATCTGCACGAATTCCATGCCCCCCGCCTGCAGCTTTTCGGCATCCGCGATCACATCCGCCTGCCGGTCGTTGAACGACTTGGCCTCCCACTCGATCACGACCGACTGGATCAGATCCTGACTTTCCGGGCTAAGCGACTCCCAGCTGTCCTTGTTGAAAATCACACCGATGTCCGTGTTGTAAAACGGCGGGTCGATCCGGTATTTCATGAACTCGTCCCACTTGAGATCCATAAGCCCGATCTGGGTCCAGGCAGAGGCATCTACAACGCCCTTTTCCAGCGCGCCGTAGACCTCTGTCGAGGGCATAGAGGCGGTGGTGGCGTTCAGGGCCTTGAAAAATGCGCTGTAAATCGGGTTGTCCCGCAGCTTGACACCAGTCAGGTCAACCACACCATCCGCGTCAAAGTTAAAGGGCTTGGCGGAATAGATGTGGAACTTGATGCCGCCGTCGACCCAGCCCAGATGCTTGACGTTGAACCGCTTTTGATGCGCCGCGTCCATCGCCGCCGCGCCACCGTTCTCGCGCACCTCCAGCGGGGTGACAGTGGCCGCAACCATCGCGTCGATTTCTGGCACAGAGGCCCCGTAAAAGCTGCCCGGAATATGGACCATGTCCACGATGCCGTCACGGACCGCTGCGGGCTGCTGGAACATGCCAATCGCCTCGGGGCCGCCTTTGACCTCGATCTGCACGATGCCTTTGCCGCGCTCGTTGATGTCATCGACCATCGCAAGAAAGGTTTTGGTGTAGACGAGGAACGTCGGAAAGGCATGGGTCGCTGTGACCTTATCCTCGGCCATCGCGCCCGTTGCCATCATCGCCGCAAGGCTGGTCGCCGCAGTAAGGCCCACCGCCTTCATCGACAGTTTGTTCATAAATGTCATTCTGTTCGTCTCCCGGTTGTCACGTTTTTTAACGTTTCTTTATGTTTGAAGTTTTGCAGCCTGCCGGATGCTTTGCAAGAGCCATTGAGTTCGCCGCCCAAATCTATTCTAACTCGCAGGATGAGCGCAGAACGGAGGGGACGTAATGGACATAGCAGTATTGGGCGGGGGCAATGGATCTCTGGCGGCGGCGGCGGATCTGACCGAGGCAGGACATCAGGTGCGGCTGTGGCGGCGCAACGGTGCCGCGCAGGCGGCGCTGCAAGCGGCCAATAACACCCTGAAACTGAAGGATTTCAAGGGTGCGCGCGATATCCACCTGTCCATGGTCACCACGGATCTGGCAGAGGCCTGCGCCGGGGCCGACCTGATCGTCTGTCCAACCCCGGCCACGGCCCAGCCCGATATCGCCGCAGCTCTGGCGCGGTGTCTGGTCAGCGGGCAGGTGGTGTTCCTGCCGCCGGGCAGTTTCGGGTCATGGATTATGGCCAAAGCGATGCAGGATGCCGGAAATTTCAGCGACGTGAGTTTTGCCGAGGCCGGTACCTTGCCCTATCTCACCCGCAAACACGGCGTCCAAGAGATCGCCATCACCACCCGCGCCACGCGCCTGCCCACCGGGGTCTATCCCTTGCGCAACAGCGCCGCCGCATTGGCCGTCATCCGACAAGCCTACCCAAGCGTCGAGGAGTGCGGCGATGCCCTGTCTGGCGCGCTGATGAATGCGGGGCCCATCATCCACCCGCCTTTGATCCTGATGAATGCGGGCCCCATCGAGCATTTCGACCATTGGGACATCCACAACGAGGGCACCCAGCCCGCCATCCGCCGCGTCACCACCCGCCTCGACGCCGAACGCATGGCCCTGCGCGAGGCCTTGGGATACGGCGCGCCGCATTTCCCGCTGGCCAATCATTACAGCAAGGACGGTGATGAGTGGATGTATGGCAACGCCGCCCATGAAAAACTGACGGATAGTGGTGACTGGCGCGAGGATCTGGTCCTGCAAGAGCACCGCTACATGCGCGAGGATGTCGCCGTCGGGCTGGCTTTTTTGGTCTCTGTAGCTGACTGGGCGGGCATTCCGGCCCCGACGGCAACGGGACTGCTGGCGCTTGGCTCGGCCATCTGCGACGATAACTTCCGCGCCTCGGGGCGCACGATGGAACGCCTTGGACTGGCCGAGATGTCGGTCACGGACCTGCAAACAATCCTGCGGGACGGCCTGCGGGAGGGCCTGCAATGACGGCTCAGGTCATCGCCGCAGTCGGCGCAGGCCGCATGGGGCGCGGCATGGCCGTCGCCTTTGCCTATGCGGGGCACCCTGTGCATTTGATCGACGCCAAACCGCGCGACCCTGCGGCCTATGCGCATTTGGCCGAAGGGGCGCTAAGCGAAATCCGCGCCACGCTGACGATGCTGGCGGGCTTTGGAATGCTGACACCCGATGAGATCGACTCAATCGTTGCGCGCGTCACCTGCCATCCGCTGGACAGCTGTGCGCAGGCCCTCGCCCAATCCGACGTCATATTCGAGGGCGTCCCCGAAACGCTGGACGCCAAACGCGCCGCCTTTGCCATGATCTCGGACCACGCCCGGCCTGCGGCCATCATCGCCTCGACGACCTCGACGATCCTGTCCAACGACTTGCAGGGCTTTGTCACCCATCCCGCACGATTTCTGAACGCCCATTGGCTGAACCCGGCGTTTCTGGTGCCTCTGGTCGAACTCTCGCCCGGTGACGCGACCGACCCGGATGTAACCGCGCGCCTCAAGGCGCTCTTGGAACAGATCGGCAAAGTCCCCGTCGTCTGCGCCGCCAGTCCCGGCTACATCGTGCCCCGCATCCAGATGCTCGCAATGAACGAGGCCGCACGGATGGTCGAAGAAGGCGTCGCCAGCGCGGAAGACATGGATAAAGCCACGAAGTACGGTGTTGGCTTTCGCTTTGCCGTGCTCGGCCTGCTCGAATTCATCGACTGGGGGGGCGGAGATATCCTTTATTACGCCAGCCAGTATATGCAGAATGCCACTGGCAGTGACCGCTTTGCCGCGCCCGATATCATCAAGGCCAATATGGCAGAGGGCCGCACCGGTCTGCGTGACGGGCAGGGCTTTCTGGATTACGAGGGGCTGGACGTGCCCGCCTACCAAAAAGAGCGCCTCGGTGCCTTTGTCGCGATGCTTCAACACCTGAACAAGATGCCACCAAAGGGCTGAACAAACCCAACACGACAATCAACGCTGCCCCTGTATCTTCTTCTGTTCAAAAATATACCGGGGGTTTGGGGGCTGGCCCCCAAGAATTCAGCTTGGCAACCCGAAAATCACCGTGACACATCAGTCATGAACCCAGCCGCAGCCTCCAGCAGCAGGTCGTTGTGCGCGGGCAAAGACAGGCAAAAGCGAAAGAAATGCTCCAGCCCGGCTTCGCGGGTCCGGTTGACCACAAGACCCGCCACATCAAACAGATGCACCACCAACGCCTCTGCCACCTCTGGCCCGTGATTGCCGATCCGCGCCAACAGGAAATTCGCGCCGCTGGGAAGACAGAAAATCCCCATACTGGCCAAAGCTGCCGCCACGCGTTCGCGTTCACTGACAATCTCGGCCACACGTGCGCGGACCAGACCCATCTCGCTCAAACTCGCCACTGCTGCGGCCTGCGCCATGCCATTCACGCTGCCCATCCCGCGCGCGGCATAGAACCCCGGCAGCATGACAGCAGGCGCATGGGCCCAACCAACGCGCAGACCGGCCAGACCGAAGGCCTTGGAAAACGTGCGGGTGACAATGACATTTTCATGCAGATCCACCAGCCGATGCATCGCTGCGCAATAGTCAAAGCCAGTGAATTCCGCGTAGGCCAGATCCAGCACCAGCACGATATCTTGGCGCAGCCCTGCAATCAGCCGCTCAATCTCATCCGCCGCAATCACCGTGCCCGTCGGATTGTTCGGGTTCGCCAGAAATACAAGCCGCGTGCGCGGCGTCACAGCCGCAAGCAAGGCGTCCACATCCGTGGCAAAATCCGCCTCTGGCGCTTTCACCAGATCCGCACCAAGCCGATGGGCGGTCAGCACGAACTGGATATAGCCATACTCTGAAATCAGGATCTCATCGCCGGGGCGTGCGAAATTGCGCGCGATCACGTCCAGCAACTCCTCTGATCCGTTGCCGCAAATGATCCGGTCCGGGTCAATTCCGTTCAGCGCGCCCAAAGCCTCGCGCAACTCAGGGCAGGTCGGATGGCCATAGTAGTTGGCCAACTGACCCCGCGTCGCGATCGCCTCTGCCACCGCCGGGGTCGGTCCATAGGGCAGTTCGTTATAGCCAAGGTTGATCAGCGGCAGACCCAGCAGCTGCGGCTTGGAAATCCGTTCTCGCACGGGCAGGGGTGTCAGGTAGCTTTGCGGTGATGTCATCTGGTGCCCTCGAACCCTGTTGCGCAATCGAACTTGAGTCACCCGTGCCCTTCTGTCAAGCTGCTCTGCAAAGAGACGCGGCCAAGACAACCAGCCTAACAAACGGGAAAGAATATGAAAATCCGCCCCTTCGGTGTTGAAATCTGGATGAATGAGTTCGAAAACCACTGCGAACTCAATTTGGCAGAGACCTGCGTTGCCTCGCTGACCATCGAAGAGTTGCTAAAGATGTCTGGCAAGAATGACAGCGTTCTGGCCGATCTGCTGCCGATGAAGATGACCTATGGCGCAATCCGGGGCTCTGACAGGCTGCGCGATGCGATCTGCACACTGTATACCCGCCAAACCCGTGACAATATCGTCGTGACCCATGGGGCCATCGGGGCCAATGCGCTGGTGCATGAGACCTTGGTCGAGCCGGGCGATCACGTGATTTCCGTGCGTCCAACCTATCAACAGCATTACTCGATCCCCGAAAGCTATGGCGCCGAGGTCGAGATCCTGCATCTGCGCCTCGAAAACGGCTTCCTGCCCGATCTGGCAGAGTTTGCCGCGATGCTGCGCCCGCAGACCAAGCTGGTCGTGCTGAACAATCCCAACAACCCGACGGGCGCGTTGATGAAGGCCGGGTTTCTTGACGAATTCATCACGATTGCCCGCAGATCCGGCGCCTATATCCTCTGCGACGAGGTCTATCGCGGCACCAACCAGTCTGGCGACGGCTTTGCCCCCGCCATTGCCGACATCTACGAAAAGGGTATCAGCGTCGCCGGCATGTCCAAGACCTTTTCGCTCGCAGGCCTGCGCCTTGGCTGGATCGCCGCGCCGCCCGAGGTGTTAGAGGCTGTTTCGATCCACCGCGATTACACAACCATCAGCGTCGGAATGCTGGATGATTATTTCGCCGCCATGGCGTTGGAGGCCAAGGATAAAATCCTCGCCCGCAGCCATGCGATCACCCGCCAAAACCTGGCGATCCTTGACGATTGGGTCCAGAACGAACCCACGATCAGCTACATAAAACCCAAGGCAGGCACCACCGCGCTGTTGAAATACGACTTTGACATGCCCTCGCGCGATTTCTGCATCCGCCTGCTGCAAGAGACCGGCGTCATGTTCACCCCCGGTTCGGTGATGGAGATGGAGGGCTGGCTGCGCATCGGTTATGCCAACTCTCCCCAGATCCTGCGCGAGGGTCTGGCCCGCGTCAGCGGGTTCCTCGCCACACTCACCGCCGAGCGCACCATAAGAGCCTGATCACAGACATGGCCGCCGCTGCCCTTGCCGGATATCTGCAGACCGCCGATGAATTCAATGACCAAACCAAGGTGGTCCTGCTGTGCGGCGCAAAGTTCGACAAGGCCAAAATCTTCGCCGCGCTCACCCGCTGACGCAAACGCGTCTCTTTCATCTTTGCCTAAATACTCCCGGGCGGTTTGGGGGCTGGCCCCCCAGTTTTAACAGCGGTCTGGGGGGCTGGCCCCAGCGGATCGGATAGCGCCAGCCATTCGATCATTCCCCTGAAACAATCGCCTCTGCTTCAATTTCGACCCGGTACTCACCGATCAAACGCGACACCTCGAACAAGGTATTGGCCGGTTTGATCGCGCCAAACACCCGCCCATGGGCCTCGGATACGGCCATCACATCCTCTGCATGGCTCAGATACACCCGCGTGCGCACAACGTCCTCGATCCCAGAGCCCAAAGACGTCAGCGCCGCCGCGATCTTGTCCAGCACAAAGGTGGTCTGCGCGCCTGCGTCCCCGGCGGCCACCACGCGATCCGCGCCCGCCGTGGCCGTGGTGCCAGAGACCAGCACCCGGTCCCCGATCCGCTGCGCGCGGCAATAGCCCGCGATATCCTCCCAATCGCTGCCTGACAGCGCGCGCATTGCGCCGGGACGACCGGGCACGGGTTCGACGGTCATCGCGCTCGGGATCGCATCAAGGTGGTGGCTCAGATCGCCCGAGGCCGTCAGGAACGGAGGCTTGCGGTATTCATCGCCGCAATCGCCGGGCAGGGGCGTGGTTTGGGCAAAGGCCGTTTCCAGCGCGGCGTGATCCGCGGCGTCCAAGGCAAAGCCGAACAGGCGCGCGTTGTCGTCGCAATGCTGCGCCTCGCCCAGCCGCGCGCCGATGATGACCCCGGCCACAGCATCATGTTCCAGCACCCAGCGCGTCGCCACATTTGCCAGCGAAACCTGATGTTTCGCGGCAATCTGCGCGGCGGCGCGCAACACCCCCTGATAGGCCTGCCAGCCCCCGGCGCTGTCGATGAAGCGTTTGTATTTCATCTTGCTCCAGTCGGTGATTTCGGCAGGTTCGGGCTGGTCCAGCCAACGCTCTGACAGGAACCCCCCGGCAAGCGTGCCATAGGCCAAAAGGCGCACATTCGAGGCCGCGCAAACCGCGCTCAACGGCCCGGCAGCGCGGCGGTCCAGCAGGGAAAACGGCACCTGATTGCTGACCAGCGGGATGCCGTCGGCCAAGGCCAGATGCAGATGGGCCGCATCAAAATTGGTCACGCCGATCTCGCCGATCAGCCCCTCGGCGCGCAGGCGGGTCATCTCGTGCAGAGCGTCCAGCCATGCGGGATGCTCAAAGCTCCACCAGTGAAATTGCAGCAGATCAACGCGCGCGGTGCCCAACCGCTCCAACCGCTCCATCACCCCGGCGCGCACCACTTGGGGCGTCATCGGTCCCGGCGCGGGGCACCATTTGGTGCAGATCACCGGGCGCTCGGGCAGGTCGCGCCCCGCCAGCGCGCCCGCGATCAGTTCGGCGCTGCCATAGTGATCGGCCATGTCAAAAGTGCCAAAGCCCGCGCGCAGATAAGCCTCCAGATGATCCGCGCCCACCTCGGGGTCGATTACAGCCCCGTCTTTTTCGATATCGGCCACCTGCCACAGCCCCACAAGCGCGCGGCTGATCGATAGGGTTTCGCTAAGGTCGTGACGGGGGATCGCAGGCATGAGGGGCACCGATGGGCAAGGACAAGACGCCCGACTTTAAGAACGTCCGGTCCCGTCTGTCCATTGCTGGCAATCATCGGGGCTGTTTCCATTGACAGTCCTTCCGATACCCTCAACTCTATGAAAAATGGATTCTATTTTCGCAAAGCGCGCGGGGGGCGGCGAAAGCGATGGGTGATGCTCACGACAGGGACGCGGATGGTTTTTGGCTTTACGATCTCACGGTTCAGACCGTGGTGGGTGACCGCGTCGCCGTGTGCCGCCATGTCGAGGGCGAAAGCTTTCGGGTCGAGGGCGAGTTGCTGATCTTTGACGATCAGCCGCGCGTGTCGATGTATGCACTTGCCGCGCTTTTACCGCTGCTGCCTGCCAAACAGCGGGATACCCACCCCAATGACTGGATGAGTACAGACGCCGAAATCGCCTGTCCCGATCCCAATTGTGGCGGCCGGTTTCGCATCACGCGCGGGGCCAAACGCTGGTTCCGCCACGCCGAAACCACAGGATTGCCCGAGGCGCGCGATGTGCCGTATTGGCAAAAACAGGAGGGCGCATGATGGTCGAGACGACATCTTTGCGGGACGGTCACGAGATCTCGCGTGTTATCAAGGGCGGCTGGCAATTGGCGGGCGATCACGGGGCAGTGGACCGTACCGAGGCGATCCGCGATATGGAGGCCTTTGTCGACGCGGGCATCACCACCTTTGACTGCGCCGATATCTACGTGGGCGTCGAGGACATGATTGGCGAATTCATTGCCGATCTGCGCCGTCGGCGCGGGGCGTCAGTCGCGGATCGTGTCTGTGTGCATACGAAACTGGTGCCCGACCTGACCCGCCTTGCGGATCTGCACGCCGACGAGGTCGAGGCGATCATCGACCGGTCTCTGAAACGCTTGCAGGTCGAGCGTCTGGATCTGGTGCAGTTCTTCTGGTGGGATCTGTCGCTGGGCAATGCGGTCGAGGGCTTGGATGTTCTCAAAGACCTGCAAATCAAAGGCAAGATCAAGACCCTTGGCCTCACCAATTGGGATTGCGCCCAGATTGCGCCGTTTCTTGACGCGGGCTTTGATATCGCGTCGGCGCAGGTGCAATATTCGGTGCTGGACCGTCGCCCGACCCATGGGCTGACCGACTGGGCCGCCGCCCATGACATGCAACTGTTGTGCTATGGCACGCTGGCGGGGGGATTTCTGACAGAGGCGTGGCTGGGCCAGTCCGACCCCGGTTTTGCCTTTGAAAACCGCAGTCTGATCAAATACCGCCTGATCATCGACGAATTCGGCCCCTGGACGCGATTTCAGGCCTTGTTGCGCGCGCTCAAAGAGGTCGGGGATCGCCATGGCGTCTCGTTAAGTTCCGTTGCGACGCGCTGGGTTCTGGACCAGCCACAGGTCGCCGCAGGCATCGTCGGCGCGCGTTATGCGCGGCATTTGCCCAAGACGCTGGAGGTCTTCGGGTTCACCATGGACGCGCAGGATTACGCCACGCTGGACGCGGTGATCTCGCAGGCCGAGGGACCAAAGGGTGATGTTTTTGCGTTAGAGGCGGATCGCAACAGCCGTCACGGGCGGATCATGAAATACAACCTCAACACCAAACCTGACGACAAGGTGCACGCCGAAATAGATGCTGAAAATGGCTGAACCGATCCTGTCCTTGCGCGGGGTGACGCGGGATTTCGGGCCGTTCCGGGCGGTCAACGAGGTGTCGTTTGACATTATGCCCGGTACGATCACCGGGCTGATCGGGCCGAATGGTGCGGGGAAAACCACGCTGTTCAACGTCCTGACGGGGATGCTGGCCCCCAGCGCGGGGCGGGTGATGTTTGACAGGCAGGATGTGACGTGCCTTGCGCCAGACAAACTCTTTGCCCGTGGCATGGGGCGCACATTTCAGATCCCGCGCCCGTTCAAACGCATGTCGGTGCTGGAAAACGTCATGCTGGCGCCCTTGGCCCAGATCGGCGAACGCCTTGGCGGGCCGTTTGTGAACCGCGCCAGAATGCGCGAGCAAGAGGCGCAGATCCGGGCCAAAGCAAACGAGGTGCTGGAATTCGTGACGCTCGACAAGCTGGCCGATCAGGCGGCCGGGCAGATCTCTGGCGGGCAGATGAAGCTGCTGGAACTGGCGCGCATTCTGATGGGCGATCCGCAGTTGATCCTGCTGGATGAACCCGCCGCGGGCGTCAATCCGACCTTGACCCGCCTGCTGATCGAAAAGATCGAAGAGTTGAACCGGGGTGGCAAGACGTTTCTGATCATCGAGCATGATATGGATTTCATCATGCAGCACTGCGATCCGGTGATCGCCATGGCCGAGGGTAAGGTCGTGTTCCAAGGCACGCCCGCAGAGGCGCAGGCCAATACGCTGCTTCTGGATGCCTATCTGGGGGCGCCGGTGGATGCCTGAGATCGCGTTGGAGGTCAGAGACATCGTAGCGGGCTATGTGCCCGAACTGCCGATCCTGCAGGGCGTGTCCCTGCGCGTGCAAAAGGCCAGGGTCACCGTCATCATCGGCCCCAATGGCGCGGGAAAATCGACGCTGATCAAGGCGATCGCGGGATTGGTTCCCGTCAGTTCCGGCAAAGTCACACTGGCCGGGCGAGAGATCACCAACCCCGCGCCCGACAAGATGGGCGGGCATGGGGTGGCCTATGTGCCCCAGTCCGACAACATCTTTCGCAGCCTGACGATCCGCCAGAACCTTGAACTGGTGCTGCGCGGGGCGGGGGCCGAGCGGCACGTGCGGCTGGCGACCTTGTTCGAGCAATTTCCGCCGCTGGCGGCAAAGCAGCGTGAAAAGGCGGGCGCGCTGTCCGGCGGGCAACGCCAGTTCCTGGCTGTGGCCATGGCGCTGGCGATCAGGCCCTCGGTGATCCTGATGGATGAACCCTCTGCCGGGCTGGCCCCCAAGGCGGCGCAAGAGGTGCTGGAACAGGTCCGCGCCCTGACGGAACAGGGGGTGAGCATCCTGTTGGTCGAGCAAAACGTCAAACTGGCCCTGCGCATGGCCGATCACTGTTACATTCTTGCGGATGGGCGCAATCAGGTCGACGGGCTTGCGGCGGATCTGGCCCGTGATCCCGTGGTCGGGCAGATCTACATGGGCGGCAAGCGGATGACGCCAAGTGAGGCCGCACCGTGATCCAGCACCTGCTAGATGGTATTCTTGTCGGCTCGATCCTGTCGCTGGGCGCGATTGGCCTGACGATGGCGATGCACATGTTACGCTTTGCCAATTTCTCTCATGCTGAACTGCTGTCCATCGGGGCCTATTGTGCGCTGGTGTTTGACGGGGTGTTCACCGCGATTCATGTGCCTTTGGGCAACGCTATCGGCCCGCTGAGCCTGACATGGACCTTGTCATTGGCCGTGCTGGTCTCGATGTGCGTCACGGGGGCCTCGGCGATCCTGATTGACCGCCTCGTGTTTCGCCGGGTGCGCGCCAAGGGTGGCGAGTTGTCGATGGTCTTCGCCTCGTTCGGCGTGGCG
>CALGTJ010000230.1 GCA_937901435.1 uncultured Rhodobacter sp.
AGGAAGCAAACAATCCTTCAAGCAAAAATGCACAACTGCTCTCGCGGAGTGGTTCAATTTTTGTGCCGCATGATGTTGAAGTTGACGTGCCTTTTGAGGCGTTTTCAAGTTTGTCTGACCACTCCCAAAAATATGCAATAGCCTTAGTGCCGTCAAGTTCGGCTGACAATAACGTTCAGATAGAAGCCGCTAATAGTTCTCGCGAATAGGAGTGGCGCGCCTGAGCGTTTCTAAGTGTTTCGACATCCATGATCTCCACGATTTCGCCGTCTTTCATAACAGCCAATTGCTCACACATATGGCCCACAACGGAAAGGTCATGTGAAACCATCACATAGGTCAATTTTTGTTCCAAACGCAGATCGGTTAGTAAGTTCAAAATTTCTGCTTGGACTGATACGTCAAGGGCAGACGTTGGTTCATCCAGCAGTAAAATACTTGGCTCGGCGGCCAAAGAACGGGCAATAGCAACGCGTTGTCGTTGCCCGCCTGACAGTTGATGCGGATAGCGGAACCGGAATTTTCCACCAAGGCCAACATCATCCAGGAGTTTGACCACTCTCGCGTCGATGTCGCGAAAACCGTGCAGGTGAAGGGTTTCGCCCAATACCTGATCCACGGAGTGACGCGGATGCAGTGAGGCATAGGGATCTTGAAACACCATCTGAACGGTCTTGTAGAACCCTTTTTGCCGCTTTTTTGTCACGGGTTGGCCGTCTACTGAAATCCTGCCTGACCAATTTGGAGCTAGTCCCATAATGGCACGCAGAATGGTGGATTTTCCTGACCCACTTTCACCCACCAACCCAAAACTGGCCCCTCGCTCAACATGAAAACTGGCCTGACGTACGGCATCTACGCGGTCACGCCCACCTCCAAACCATACGCATAGGTTTTCGATCGTTAACATGGTCATACTCGGCCACTCACACTTGGTGCCTCGGACCATGCTGGATCACGGCTCAGAACATCTAGTTTTTTACGTGGGGCGTTCAGGCGTGGCAGAGAATTGAGCAATCCTCGTGTGTAAGGATGTTTGGCCTCGTGGAGGTTCTTGGCATCACAAACCTCAACGATACGGCCTGAATACATGATCAAAACTCTATCACAAAAATCGGCCACCAGATTAAGATCATGGCTGATGAATATCAGCCCCATGCCCCGATCCGTGACCAGCGTGTCGATAATCGACAGAACTTGACGTTGCACAGAAACATCCAGCGCCGATGTTGGTTCATCTGCGATCAGGATTTCGGGGCTTGGGATCAGCATCATCGCGATCATGATCCGCTGGCCCATGCCGCCCGACATTTCGTGTGGATAAGCGCGCATCACACGCTTTGGGTCCCTTATCGACACTGCCTCCAACATACTCAGTGCTTTTTCATATGCGATGGATTTGTTAGCTTTGTTGTGTAGGCGATAGGCCTCAATAATTTGCTGCCCGATGGTCATGACCGGGTTTAACGAAAACTTTGGGTCCTGCATGACCATCGAAACCCGCTTACCGCGTACGTCCCGCATTTCGCGCTCGGTCTTTTGCATCAGGTTGACGCCTTCCAGCGAAACCTGATCGGCGGTGACAATGCCCGGCGGGCGGATCAATTGCAGGATGGCGCGTCCTGTCATCGATTTACCCGAACCGCTCTCTCCGACAATTGCCAATCTCTCTCTGCCCAAAGTGAAGGACACTCCACGCACCGCTTCAAAGACGCCTTGGCGTGAGGGAAATTTTACCCAAAGGTTTTCGACATCGAGAAGCGTCATTTTTCGCTATCCTTTGGATCAAGTACATCACGCAGCCCGTCACCGAGCAAGTTGAACGCCAGCGAGACGGTGAAAATCGCCATACCTGGGACGGCCGCTACCCACCAATGATCAAGGATGAACTGACGACCTTCAGAAATCATTGCACCCCACTCAGGGCTTGGTGGTTGTGCGCCAAGCCCTAAGAACCCAAGACCCGCCGCCGCCAAGATGATACCCGCCATATCCAGTGTAACCCGCACAATCAGGGACGAAATGCACAGGGGCCAAATGTGTTTGGTGATTATACGCATTGCGCCTGCACCTTGCAGCTGAATAGCGCTAATATAATCCGAAGATCGGATCGTCAGGGTCTCTGCCCGTGCAATCCGGGCATAGGGCGGCCATGCGGTGAGCGAGATTGCAAGCACTGCGTTTTCGATCCCTGCCCCCAAAGCTGCAACAAAAGCCAAGGCCAGCACAAGGCGAGGAAAGGCTAGAAAAATATCTGTGATCCGCATCAGAACCTGATCAGTCCACCCGCCGACATATCCTGCAACTGTGCCCACCAGAAGTCCGGTAATCGGCGCGATCAGCGCCACCAAACCAACGATGTAAAGTGTGATACGAGAGCCATAAATTAATCGGCTCAGGAGATCGCGACCTAGACTATCGGTGCCCAAAATATGTCCTTCTGACCACAAGGGTTGCAGGCGATTGCCAAGCTCTTGGGCGAAGGGATCATGCGGGGCGAGCAAGGGCGCACCCACTGCGATCATAACTAGCAGGATCAAAATCCAAAGCCCGATCATCGCCATTGTATTTCCGCGAAACGAAAGCCACCCTTGATAGAGCGCAGACAGCTTGGCGTGCCTGCGGGAGGTCGGCGTGTCAGCTAGCAGCCATGCGTGCCACGTATGGTCTTCAACCATTTGTTTTACAATTTTATTTCGCACGGGGATCAAAAAACTTATAGAGTAGGTCGGATAAGATATTCAGCAGTATAAAGATCAGACCGACTACAACCGTACCGCCCATCACTGCATTCATATCTGCCGACAAAAGGGCTGTGGTGATGTAACTACCAATACCGGGCCAGCTAAATATGATTTCTGTCAGAACCGATCCTTCAAGCAAGTTCGCATAG
>CALGTJ010000231.1 GCA_937901435.1 uncultured Rhodobacter sp.
GGGGCGGCAAAGGCGGCAACCTTTGGGGACGGGGTTATCCTTTTGCTATTGAATCCCAAGGCGTATGTGATCATCGCCCTGATGTTCACGCAGTTTCTGGACCAGTCCGACATGGGCACGCTGGCGGCCGTTCTGCTGATCACCACCGTCTTTACGTTTAACAACATGGTTTCCTTTTCCCTCTGGACCCTGATCGGTGACAAGATCGCCCGATGCTTCGCGAGACCCGCCAGCGCGCACAGACTGAACCTGATGCTTGGTGGTCTTCTGGCGGCTGTGGCCCTGTGGATTTTGCTGTCATAGGTCTGCCAATGACGATGCATCCCGCTGGCCTCGCATGACTCAGGCAGCGGTTATTGATCTACATCAAGGATATATTCCACAGATTGAATATGATGACCCTAACGAAACAGATGAAGTTGGAGGTTTTCCGATGAAAAAAGCCGATTCGCGCCCCGCAGACACCTATTCCCCGCTCTATTTTCTGGCCTCGCTCGGGGCCGGAGGGCTTACGGTGACGTTTTTCATGTATCTGATGTTCTGGGTGCCCCATACCGGTCGCCCGGTGCCCGTATTCGAAGATCTAGCGGCCGCCTTTTCCGGGGGGGGTGTGCCCTTGCAAAGTGCAATCGTGATTGCCGCTCTGGGGATTGCGGTGTTTGCGGTTCTCAACGTGAAACTGCTGGTCTGGAACCTGCGATCCCTCTCCGCCTTCCGCAAGACCCAAGCCTGCACCGCCTTGCGCAACTCGAATGCAGAAACCACCCTGCTGGCAGGCCCTCTGGCCGCAGCGATGACCGTGAACGCAATGTTTATCGTCGGGCTGGTCTTTGTGCCGGGGCTTTGGCAGGTCGTAGAGTACCTGTTCCCCCTTGCTCTGGTCGTGTTTCTGGCGATTGGCGTCTGGGCCTTTGCGCTGATCGGGGATTTTCTGGGACGGGTTCTGACCAAGGGCGGCGTTTTTGACGTCACCGCGCATAACTCTTTTGCGCAACTCCTGCCGGCCTTTGCGTTGGCCATGGTCGCTGTGGGCCTGTCCGCACCTGCGGCGATGAGCGGGACCGTGCTTACGGTCGGGACATCGCTGGTGCTGTCGACTTTCTTTGGCACCGCCGCGATCCTATACACGGTTGTCGCCTCTGTGACTGCGTTCAATTCGATGCTGCGCTATGGAACGGCGCGCGAGGCGGGGCCGACGCTGATGGTGATCGTGCCGATCATGACTGTGCTCGGGATCATGGCTTTGCGTCAGAACCACGGTCTGCACGTCAGCTTTGGCCTGCATGACAGCGCTGGCGGCACCATGATGTTTCTGGCCCGCCTGCTGACCGTGCAGATCCTGTTTGTGATGTTGGGTCTTCTGGTGCTGCGTCGTCAGGGCTATTTCGCTGAATTCATCTTTGGCGACAAACCCTCTGCCGGGTCTTATGCGCTGGTCTGTCCCGGAGTGGCCCTGTCGGTGATGCTGCATTTCTTCATCAACAAAGGTCTGGTCGCGGCGGGTCTGATTGCCAAGTTCGGGATCGCCTATTGGGGTCTGACGGCCATCGCTTTGCTGGCGCAAGTGCTGATGATCGTGCTTGTCCTGCGCCTCAACCGGCAGCATTTTTCGCCAAAGCGTCCCTCACAGGGCCCCGAGCCAGACTTGATGCCCGCTGAATAAAGACGACCAACGGACAGTTTGCAAACGCCCCGGTCCTGAGATGTCAGGGCCGGGGGGCAATGAGTGCAAGGCAGATAGGCAAGCCGCGCGATTTTGGTCAGGGTCAGGGTCAGGGTCAGGGTCAGTGTTAGTATTCTGGTCAGGCAAGAGATAGGGTAAATGCCCACCCTGCCACGCCACCCCGCCAAGACCGTGCCGAACCAGACAGGACCCAGAATGAACGCTCCATCCGACCCGGATCTGCCACTAGAGGTCATATCCCACAGCACAGAGCCCGGCGCGGGCGCGCCTGCGCGCAAGTGGTTTCGCAAAGGCTATTTGCTGGTCTTTCTGATCCCGGTCTTTCTGTTTACGGGCGCTGTGATCGGGATGTATTTCCAGCCTCCGGGCCTGCAGAAATTCTATGCGCTGACGGGGCTGCAACCGGGGGCTGGGTCCAGCTCTCCGATTGCTTTGCCGCCTGACATCGAATTGCCGCAAGAGATGGTGGAAACCATGCGCGTCACCGATGTGGTGGGGCTGGCGCGCCTGCTACCCAGGGGCGATGTGTCGATTGTGGCCGCCCCCTACGGCGCAGGGGATGCGCGGGTTGCAGCCCTGCTGGTGGCCGAGGGCGATCGTCTGGAAAAGGGGATGCCTGTGGCGCGGCTGGACAATCACGATGTGCTGCAATCCGCGGTGCTGCTGGCCGAGGCCAATGTGGCGATCCGCGAGGCAACCCTGATGCAGACCCGTGTCAGTGTCCAGAACAGCCGCGACGAGGCGCAGGCCCTGTTGGATCAGGCGCGCAGTGCCGCCGCCGAGGCGAGGACAGATCTGGACCGCACCCGCGCTCTGTTTGATCGTGGCGTGGCCACCGGGGCCGCGCTTGAGGCGCAGACCGCTGCCGAACAACAGGCGCTGCTGGCGGTGACCAAGGCCGAGGCGATCCTGGCGCGCTTTGCCTCTGTGGCGGTCGATGACCAGCCCGACGTGATCGTCGCGGCCCGCAATCTGGATGCGGTCATGGCCGATCTGACCCGCGCGCGGCGCGATCTGGCGCGCGCCGATGTGCTGGCCCCGATCACGGGAACCGTCCTCAATATCCACGCCACCCCCGGTCAACGCCCCCCCGCCGATGGCATCATGGAGATGGGCGACACCGATCACATGATGGCCGAGGTGGAAATCTATCAGGACCGCATCGTAAAGGTGCAACCGGGCCAGCCCGTCGAACTGGTTTCGACCGCCTTGGGCCAGACATTTCAGGGGCGCGTCAGCTTTATCGGTTTGACCGTGGGGCGGCAGGGCCTGCTGTCGGATGACACCGCCGCGAATACCGATGCGCGCGTGATCCGGGTGCTGGTGGATCTGGATGCGGCCTCGTCTCAAATCGCTGCGCGCTTTACCAACCTCGAGGTCATTGCGCGCATAGACACCAACATTGATACTGGCACCCGCGCAGGTGCATCTGAATGAAGCGTCTGCTGCATGCGTTGTTCGGGCGGCTGCCGATCGGCTGGCTGCAACTGACCCACAGCCGCCCGCGCTTTGCCGCCGCTCTTGCCGGGGTCGCCTTTGCCAATGTGCTGGTCTTTGTGCAACTGGGCATCATGAATTCCATGGCGACGGCCACGCTGAAACCTTACGAATTTTTCAGGGCTGACATCCTGATTTCGGCGGGGGATGCCAATTCGATGACGGAAGGTGGCAATGTGGCGCGTCAATGGCTGTTGCAGGCGCTGGCCGACCCGGATGTGGTGGCTGGCACGGGGCTGTTTATCGGCAATGTGTCGTGGCAGCGCCCGACCAAGACGCTGGGGCTGACCACCTACGGTCTGGACCCGAGCCAGCGCCAGTTCATCGCCCCCGAGATCGCGGCCAAAACCAATGTGCTGCAACTTCAGGGTGCGGGGCTGCTGGATCGCTTTAGCCGCGGCCTTCCCAAGGACGAGGCCGCCTCGATCCGCCCGCAAACCCCGCTGTCGTTCGAGGTCTCTGGCCAGACCCTGACCCTTTATGACACATTCGCGGGGGGCGGGGGCTTTGACGGGGATGGATATCTGATGGTTTCAGACCAGACCTATCTTGGCCTCTTTGGCGCGCGCTCTTCTGCGGCACCCGACCATATTTTGCTGCAAACCCGTCCCGGCGCGGATGTCGATGCGGTTGCCAGCCGTCTGCGTGCGCTGATCTCTGACAAAACGTTGCGCATCCGCAGCTACGCCGCCGCTGCGCAAGAGGATCTGTCCTATCAGCAGACCAAGCGCCCCACGGGCATCATCTTTGGCTTTGGTGTGATCATCGGCATTCTGGTCGGCATCGTCATCGTCTATCAGGTGCTGTCGACCGATGTGTCAGACCACATGCGCGAATATGCGACGTTCAAGGCGATGGGATACAGCCATTCGTTCTTTCTCGGGATCGTGCTGGAAGAGGCGCTGATCCTTGGTATTCTGGGGTTTGTGCCGGGTATTATCGTTGGGACGACTATACTCAAGGGGATGGCGCTGGCGACCACACTGCCGTTGCAGATGACCCTTGGCATGGCGCTGTCAGTTTTTGTGGGCACTGTGATTGCCTGCACCCTGTCCGGGGCGATTGCCACGCGGCGTCTGGTCGGGGCCGATCCGGCTGATTTGTTCTGAGGTGGGTATGAGCGACGATTTCCCCATATCCGCCGTGGGTCTGAACCATTGGTTCGGCACGGGCGAGGCCCGCAAACAGGCGGTATTCGATGTCGATGTGCAGGTTGCGCGTGGCAGCCTGACCGTGCTGGTCGGCCCCTCTGGCTCTGGCAAGACAACCGTGCTGACCCTTCTGGGCTGTTTGCGCGATGTGCAGGACGGATCTGTCCAACTGATGGGGCATGAATTGCACGGGGCGGACGGTGCTTTGCTGACCCGGTTGCGGCGGCGTCTGGGCTTTATCTTTCAGGCGCATAACCTGCATGAAAGCCTGACCGCGCGCCAGAATGTCATCATGGGGCTGGAGGTGCACGGCAGGCTGTCCAAGGCAAGGTCCGAGGACGCTGCCAGCCATATGCTGCGTCTGGTGGGGCTGGGGGATCGGCTGGATTATCTGCCCGGCAACCTGTCAGGTGGTCAAAAGCAGCGCGTCGCCGTGGCGCGCGCGCTGGTTGGCAACCCGGATGTGATCTTTGCCGATGAACCCACCGCCGCGCTGGACCGCGAAAGTGGGGCAAATGTGGTCGCCCTGCTGAAACGCCTCGGCCACGAGCGCGGCACGACGACAGTGATGGTCACCCATGACAACCGCATCCTTGACCAAGCCGATCGCATCATCACCCTCGAAGACGGGCGCATTGTGAGCGACACCTTGAATACGGCGCCTCAAGAGGACTGATCCATCCGGGGTCCTCAGTTTGGCTTAGTGGTTTTTGATCTGACGGCTTGCACAAATCGAACAATTTGGGGAATTTTAGTTAAACATATGACATAATAGTTTCCTATATCAAATAATTTCCAGAACTTGCCGATAAGATGGAACCAAAAGCGAACCGACCTGAAAAATCTCAGCGTGCCCGTCCCAACAGGTCCAACCTGGGCGATGATCCAACCAGTGTCACTGTGGTTCCAAGGGGTCAGGCGTGGCTTTGAAACACCTGCGTCGTGCCGTCGCGCATCACCAGCAGCGTGTCATAGGCGTCTTTCTGGGTACCCATTTCCATACCCGGAGAGCCGATGGGCATACCGGGCACGCTCAGCCCAAGGGCATCCGGACGCTCTGACAGAAGGCGGGCGACGTCAGAGGCGGGCACATGGCCCTCGACGAAATAGCCCGCGATCTGCGCGGTGTGACAAGAGGATATCTCTGGCGTGATCGACAGGCTGTCCTTGAGTGCCCAAAGCGCCTGTTGCGACACATCGCTGACATCCACCACAAAACCCGCCGCTTGCATATGCTCGACCCATGCGGCGCAACAGCCACAGGTCGGGGACTTTGCCACCGACAGGCCGGGGGCGGCGGCAATAAGCGGGCTTGCGAGAAAGGGCGTACCAAGGGCCGCCAAAATCAGGGTTCTGCGTTTCATGTCGGTAGGTCCCATAATGCCACTGTGATAGATCTGTGTTGCGTTACACCTTAGGCTCAGACCTTGCCAAGGCAAGGCCCTGTGCGCCAGAGATTGCGATTGTACGTCCTTCTATTCCGTCTATCATGGCGGTCTGCGAAGGGTAGGGCCTTGTGACGTCTGGACGTTTTCGAGGCCGGGGTGTGATCGCACTGTGCGACGTGACCGCTGATCCAACGGATCTGAAATGGGTCTGAGACGGCGTCATCACAGCGCGCCCCGGCGCTGAAATGGTTTGAACCAAGGCAACCGGGTGAAATCGGGCAAGACCGGGCAAAACCGGAGGCGCGCCGGATCCGGCCCAATTCGCGTTTGACCCTAAGGGGTGGTCCTTGGAAATGGCGATCACCCCGGAATAAAAGAGCCTGAGAGTGCACGAGCTACATCTGTTTCAATTCATCCTGAGTATTGCCGGGGCGGCGGCGCTGTTGATCTGGGCGGTGCGACTGGTGCGCACCGGGGTCGAGCGCGGGTTTGCCAATCATCTGCGGCTTTGGCTGCGCCGCTCTGCGGACAACAGGCTGCTGGCGGCGGCATCGGGGATGAGCGCGGCGGTCTTGTTGCAAAGTTCGACAGCGGTGGCGGTTCTGGTGTCCAATTTTGTCGCCAAGGGCGGGATCGTTGCGGCGACGGGGCTTGCGATCCTGTTGGGGGCCGACGTGGGATCGGCGCTGGTGACGCAGGTGCTGGTGGTGCGCCAAGAGTTTCTGATCCCATTGTTGATCCTGATCGGCGTGGGCCTGTTCCTGCGTGCCGGCGACAGCAGTGCGCGTATGATCGGGCGGGTTCTGATCGGGCTTGCGCTGATCTTTGTGTCGCTGGACATGATCCGCGCCGCCACCGGTCCGATGGTGGGCCATCCGGGCACGCAGGCGGTGATGGGATATCTGGGGCAAGACCTTGTGACCGCCTTTGTCATCGGCGCGGCCTTTGCGTGGATCGTGCATTCCAGCGTGGCGGCGGTATTGTTGTTTGTGACGCTGGCCGGGCAGGGCATCCTGCCACCCACGGCGGCCGCTGCCATGGTGCTGGGGGCAAATCTGGGCGGGTCTTTTATCGCCTATATGCTGACCCTCTCGGCCCCGATCGTGTCGCGGCAAATGGTGGTCGCCAACCTTATGCTGCGGGGCGGCGGGGCGGGGCTGAGCGCCCTTTTGATTTCGCTCTATCCGCATGTGCTGGATCATTTGGGCGGCGATCCCGCGCGTCAGGCGATCAATCTGCACCTTGCGTTCAACGTGCTGCTGGCGCTGGTGGCGCTGCCGCTCGTCGGGCCTGTCGCCTCGGCGATTTCCCATGTCATCAAGGAAAAACCCGCGACTGACTATACCCTGAAACCCGTCAGTGCGCTGGATCAGGCCGCCCTTGAACGCCCGACGCGTGCGCTGGATTGTGCGGCGCGCGAACTGCTGGATATGGGGCAAAAGATCGAACAGATGCTGATCGCGGTCGAGCCGCTCTACGACATCTGGTCCAAACCCGGCGCCGAGGCGATCCGTGAGCAGGATCAGATCGTCAAGAAGATGCATCTTGAGGTCAAATTGTACCTCTCACGCCTTGGGCAAAGTGGCATGGACGAAGGCCTGAGCGGGCGCTCGATGGAGCTGGCCTCGCTGTCGACAAGCCTTGTGGCCGCGTCGGACGCCATCGCGCGGATCATTCTGGATCTGGCCGAGCAGATGGACGCGGAGGGTTTGAAATTCTCGCAGGAAGGCCGCAAAGAGATCAGCGATTTTTCGGATCGTGTGCTCAACAACGTGCAACTTGCGCTGAATGTGATGATGAACCAGAACCCCGCCGATGCCCGCGAATTGGTCGCCGCCAAGGAAAAGGTGCGCCGGGTCGAGCAAAAGCTGCAACGCCACCACCTTGGGCGGCTGCGGCAGGGGCTGACAGAAAGCATCGAGACCAGCAACATCCATCAGGAAACCCTGCATGCGCTCAAACAGGTGAATACCTCGTTTTCGATGGTGGGCTATCCGATCCTTGCAAAGTCCGGGGATCTTTTGAAAAGCCGCCTGTCATGAGGCGCGCATGAGTGCCCTGATCACCCGGCCCTGGCTGGTCCTTGCGGGGCTGTCGCTTGGGGTGACGGTGACGAATGGCTTTGCGCGCTTTGCCTATGGGCTGTTGTTGCCGTCGATGAAATCCGAGATGGGGTGGAATTATGCGCAGGCCGGATGGCTGAACACCGCGAATGCGCTGGGATATATCGCGGGCGCGGGGCTGACGATGGGGCTGATCCGCACTGTCTCGCCCGCGCGGCTGTTTGCCTTTGGGCTGGTCGCGACGACACTGGCGTTGCTGGCGACCGGGCTGAACACTGAATTGTGGTGGCAGACCATGCTGCGCTGTTTGGCCGGGGTCTTTGGCGCGATGTCCTTTTCGACCGCCGGATCGCTGACGGCGGGGCTGTTTGCGGGCGATCCGCGCCGCAACGCACTGGCCATCGCGATCCTGTTTGGCACGGGCGGCGGGCTGGGCATC
>CALGTJ010000232.1 GCA_937901435.1 uncultured Rhodobacter sp.
TGTGCAGATCTTTCGGGATCGCGGCATTGAGGTCGATTTTCAGCCCAATCTGGGCAAGGACAAGGACGCACTGCTGGCGATCATCGACCAGTACGACGGGCTTGCGATCCGGTCCAATACCAAGGCGACCGAAAAGCTGTTGAACGCCGCGACCAATCTCAAGGTGATCGGGCGTGCCGGGATCGGTGTGGATAACGTCGATATTCCAGCGGCGTCGAAAAAGGGCGTGATCGTGATGAACACGCCGTTCGGCAACTCGATCACCACGGCTGAACATGCGATTGCGTTGATGTTGGCCGCTGCGCGTCAAATTCCAGAGGCGAACGCCTCGACCCACGCCGGTAAGTGGGAAAAGTCTCGTTTCATGGGGGTCGAGCTGACTGGCAAGACGCTGGGCGTCATCGGCGCTGGTAACATTGGCTCTATCGTCATCGACCGCGCGCTCGGCCTGCGGATGAAGGTCATCGCCTATGATCCCTTCCTTGGCGAAGAGCGCGCCGACAAGCTGGGTGTGGAAAAGGTCGAGCTGGACGAATTGCTCAAGCGTGCCGATTTCATCACGATGCATGTGCCGCTGACCGACAAGACCCGCAACATCCTGTCGAAAGAGGCCTTGGCCAAGACCAAGAAAGGCGTGCGTATCATCAACTGCGCCCGTGGCGGTTTGATCGATGAGGACGCTCTGGCCGAGGCGCTGACCTCTGGTCAGGTCGCTGCCGCCGCTTTGGATGTTTTCGCGGTGGAACCTGCAACCGAAAGCCCGTTGTTCAATATGCCGAACGTGGTCTGCACCCCGCATCTTGGGGCCGCGACCTCCGAGGCGCAGGAAAATGTTGCCCTGCAAGTGGCGGAACAGATGTCGGATTACCTGCTGACCGGGGCTGTGTCGAACGCTTTGAACATGCCCTCTGTCACTGCCGAAGAGGCAAAAGTGATGGGGCCGTGGATCAAACTTGCCGGCCATCTGGGCAACTTTGTGGGCCAGCTGACGGACGAGCCGATTGAGGCGATCAACATCCTTTATAACGGCACGACCGCCACCATGAAGACCGAGGCGCTGAATGCCGCTGCCATCGCCGGGATTATGAAATCGGTGAATCCGGATGTGAACATGGTCTCTGCGCCTGTCATCGCGAAAGAGCGTGGGATTGATGTCGCAACGACGACCCAAGGCAAGACGGGCGTTTTTGACGGCTATATCAAGCTGACCGTGGTGACGGCGAAACGCGAACGCTCTATTGCGGGCACAGTGTTCTCTGACGGTAGACCGCGCTTTATCCAGATCAAGGGTATCAACATCGACGCCGCGATTGGTGCGCATATGCTATACACTACCAACGAGGACGTCCCCGGCATCATCGGTGCGCTGGGTCAGACCATGGGTCAGAACGGCGTGAACATCGCGAACTTTACCCTTGGTCGGTCTGATCGTGGGAAAGAGGCGATTGCCCTGCTTTATCTCGACGCGCAGCCCCCGGCAGATGTCTTGCAGAAACTGTCAGATACGGGTCTGTTCCAGCAGATCAGCCCAATGCAGTTCGACGTAGAGGAATAGGATCAGTCATGCGCATTTACGCAATCGGGGATATCCACGGGCAGTTGGAAATGCTGCATGACGCCTACAAAAAGATCGCCGCTGACCGCGAGGCTTGCGGCGATCATACGGCTTTGGTGGTGCATCTGGGCGATTATACAGACCGGGGGCCGGAGTCTGCCAAGGTTATTCAGACGCTGATCGACGGGCAAAAAGCGGGCGAGCCGTGGACGCTGCTCAAGGGAAACCACGACCGCATGTTTCATGGGTTTGTCGAAGACCCCGAGCATCACGACGCCGTTTTAAACAACGCTGGCCTGACCTGGCTTCACCCAAGGTTGGGCGGTGACAAGACGCTTGAATCCTATGGCATTGCGGGGACGGGTCGGCGTAGTCGGCGCGACTTGCACAAAGAGGCGCGGGACAGCGTCCCGCAGGCGCATCGTGATTTTCTGGATGCACTGCCCTTGGTGCATGAAACCGATGATCTGCTTTTCGTCCACGCGGGGATCCGGCCCGGTATCGCGGTACCGGATCAGGTAGAGGACGATCTGATCTGGATCAGAGAAGGCTTTCTGGAGGATGACAGGGACCACGGCAAGCTGGTTGTGCATGGCCATACAGCATTGGAAGAGCCGACACATTTCGGCAATCGCGTCGATATCGACACGGGTGCCGGGTATTTTCGCGCGTTGACCGTGGCAGTGTTTGAAGATTGCGATTGTTGGATTCTGACAGAGCAGGGACGCGTTCCTTTACCCCCGCCCAGTCTCTAACGCAGGTCCTTTGCCGCCAGTTTCAATGCCGCGTCCAGTGTTTGCCGATCTCCGATATGGTTCGCAAGAATCAGGATAAGCTGTGCATTCAGCGCGTGACTTTGCGCCTCTGACAGCCCTTTGTGCGTTGCCAAAAGGTCGGCATAGAACCCGTCATGGTCCGAAAGATTTGGCGATGTGATCAGGGCGCTCATGCGGTACACCACATGGCATTGATCGCCAAAGCGATGGCCATCTCATCGAAAGAGGTCCACCGCGCGGCGATGACTTGATCGGGGCGGGCCAAATAAACAGCGCTGTCTGACGCGCCCAAATACCGCTTTTGCAGGGTGTCGGTTACATCCGGGGTCAGCACCTCTATCCCCTCTACTTTGGCCTCACATCCAAGCGCCAGAATGACGGGCCGCCCGCCTAGCTGGTGCAAAAGCCAGTCATTCCCAAGCGGCGCATCGGGCGCAACGGCGCCGGGGCGAGAGGCGTTTGGCAAGGCGTCATGGTCGGGCGCGTCCATTGGGTAGACTGCAGGCACCGACAAACGACCAGAGTTCACCCAAGACCGCGCAAAAGGGGCCTTGGCCGCGAGCGCAAGCACCTGATCGCGAAACAAACGCTCTGCGCCGTCACTGGGCGTCATGAACTTGGTCGCTCGCGCAGAGTTCAGGATATTCTCGTCAGAGCCATGCACGCGTTCGCTATTATAAGTCTCTAACAAGGCAGAACTGGCTCGGCCTTGTAGAACCGCAGCCAGCTTCCACCCGATGTTATCCACGTCCTGCAACCCGCCATTGCCACCGCGCGCGCCAAAGGGGGACACCACATGGGCGCTGTCCCCGACGAAAATCACGCGGTCATGGACGAAACGGTCGAGACGGCGACACTGGAAGGTATAGACACTGACCCAATCCAGCGCGAAATCGCTGTGCCCGACGACCTTTTCGATGCGTGGGATGACCACCTCTGGCTGCTTTTCCACCTCTGGAACTGCGTCCCAGCCCAATTGCAAATCGATGCGATAGATGTTGTCGGGCTGCTTATGCAGCAACGCGGATTGCCCGCTATGAAATGTGGGTTCAAACCAGAACCGACGCTCTGACGGCATATCCGCCTGCATTTCGATGTCCGCAATCAGAAAACGTTCCTCGAACAGCTCTCCATCAAAATCGAGGCCCATCATCGCGCGAATGGGTGATTTGGCCCCGTCACAGGCGATGACATATTGCCCGCTCAGATCATATGCTCCATCAGGCGTTTCGATCCGAACACGGGCAGTTTCGCCCGATTGAGAGACCTCAATGACTTTGTTCTTGAACCGCAGGTCGATCAAATCGCACTGTAACGCCGCCTCGGCCAGATATTGTTCGACATAATACTGTTGCAGGTTCACAAAGGCGGGCATTTTGTGGCCGTCTTCAGGCAGTAGATCAAAGTTGAACACCTCTTTGTCCCGATGGAATGTGCGCCCAACCTTCCACGTGACACCTTTTTCCACCGCCTTGTCGCCAACGCCCAACCGGTCGAGGATCTCAAGAGAGCGTTTCGACCAGCAAATCGCGCGCGAGCCGACGGACACCACGTTGTTGTCATCAAGAACCACACTACGCACGCCATAGTTCGCCAATTCCAACGCCATCGCCAGACCAATGGGACCTGCCCCGACGATGATGACCGGATGGGTCGTCTCTGGCTGAGTCAGACCGAGAGGAGGGCGATAGGGAAAGGGTTTATAATCATATGGCATTTGGATCAGCCTCTGGAGATGGCGAACAGGGCCGTGAGGAAAATCAACAAGACCAGCACTGCAAGGATCAGATGGCGCTCTTTACGATATGTCGGGTCTTTCAAATACGCGCCAAAGACCGAAAACACCGCAAACGGCCCGATCAGGATCTTTCCGGTCGTGGCGTGGTATCTGCGTTGAATACCAAAGAGAGCGCGGAACATCAGAAACGTCCAAAACGCGAAAACAAGACCCTGAACGAATAGAATGAAAGCGACGAACCCGCTCATACCGCGATCTCTGCCAAGAGCATCGCCAGACCGGGAACGATATTCCCGGCGGCGTAAAAGATCGCGGTAAGGCGGGCGAAACGCATCATGCCTGCAGGGCGTCCCACATGTCGATGTCGCGCTGGGCCGTCCAGATGCGCGGCGTGTCTATACCTCGGGCCTCGTCATAGGCACGGGCGACGTTGAACGGCAGGCAGTGTTCGTAAATCGCATAATCGGCAAATTTAGGGTCACATTCGGCGCGCACGGCGTCCCAGGCGTCCTTGAGCGTGCCTCCTTTGGCGGCGACCTTGGCCGCGGGGCGATAGGTGCTCTCGACAAAGTCCCGCGTGCTCTCGATCGCGGCGGCGACCATGTCACGCCCGACCAGTGCATCCCCGCGACCCGGCGCGATGCTGACAGGATCAAAGGCAGCGATATTGTCGAGGGTATTGCCCCAATCACCGAAATGGCCATCCCCGCAATAGCAGGCAGAGTGGTATTCAACGATGTCACCTGTGAACATCACCTCTTGATCCGGCACCCAGATCGCGGCGTCACCGGCGGTATGCGCGCGCCCCAGATGCATGATATCGACGCGGCGTTTTCCCAGATAAACCGTCATCATGTCGCTGAAGGTGGTGGTGGGCCAAGTCAGACCCGGAATACTTTCGTGGCCTTCAAACAGCCGGGGAAAGCGTTGAAATTCGCTGTCCCAATCTTCTTGTCCGCGTTCGACAACCATCGACCGGGCGGTGTCGGACATGATGATCTGCGGCGCGCCATAGGCGCTGGCCCCAAGCACACGCACCGCGTGATAATGGGTCAGAACCAGATGGCTGATCGGCTTGTCGGTAACGTTCCGGATCTCTTCGATGACCTTGTTGGCCAGCCGTGGAGTCGCCTGCGCCTCGATCACCATAACGCTGTCATCCCCGATGATAACGCCAGAGTTCGGGTCGCCCTCGGCGGTAAAGGCGTACAGGCCGTCACCGATCTCGGTAAAGCTGGTCTTTTTCTCTGTCATGTCGCTTTGCGACGCGAAAGCCTTGGCCATTTTGTCCTTTCTTGCCTCGGGTGTGTTCCGGGGCCTCATATTCTGTTCGTCGCTTATCGTTTGTACGGATCATCCAAAGCAGGCAAGACGGTGCCCTTGCATCCACCGAACCCGACGCGATACCCGTCGCCCTGCGCCGCGCCGTTCAGGGTAAGTGTATCTCCGTCTTCGATGAATGTACGCGTCTCGCCTGTGTCCAGCTTGAACGGCTCTTTCCCACCCCAACTCAGTTCCAACAGACTGCCGCGCTCTGGTTTGGTTGCGCCAGAGATCGTGCCGGATCCAAGCAGATCGCCTACATTCATCGGGCTGCCTGCGGTGGTGTGATGGGCCAGTTGCTGGGCCGAAGAATAGTACAGTTCTGCAAAGTTGGTCTTGGTCAGAACGGTCGGTGCGGTGGCATCTTTGGGTTGAATAGTGACTGTAAGAGGGATGTCGTAGGACATCGGCCCCGGCTCTTGCAAATGCGGCAGCAACGCAACCTCTCGTGCCGGAGTTGAGGTGCGGAACGGGCTAAGGGCCGCTTTGGTCACGATCCAGGGGCTGATGGTGGTCGCGGTTGCCTTGGCCTGAAACGGGCCGAGCGGCTGGTATTCCCACGCCTGAATGTCCCGCGCAGACCAGTCGTTCAGCAGGACATAGCCAAAGATCATCTCGTCGGCCTCGGTCACGGTCAAAGGCCGCTCTGACCGCTGACCAACGATGGCACCCATTTCCAGTTCGATATCAAAGCGGCGGCATGGCATAAAAGCGGGCAGGTCGTGGTTGGGTGATTTCAACTGACCCCAAGGACGGCGCACATCCGTACCGCTGACCACAACCGAAGACGCCCGCCCGTTGTAACCGATCGGCATATGCAGCCAGTTTGGCGGCAACGCGTTTTCAGCGCCACGAAACATGGTGCCCACATTGGTGGCGTGATGACGGCCCGCGTAGAAATCGGTGTATTCGGCGACCTTGAAGGGCATATGCATCGTTGCCTCTGCCTGAGCCACCATCGCGGCACGGCATTGGTCTTGGGTATAGCCATCGGCCTCTTCGCCAAGCAGACCAAACAGGTGACTGCGGAACCGCGCCCATGTTTGCGGACCCATCTCCATAAAGGCGTTCCAAGACGCACCATCAAAGAGATGCTTTTCCGACGAGGGTCGCAGGATCTGTGCGTCTTCCAGCGCGGTCACATCAAGGATGCTGTCACCAATTGCAACGCCACAATGCTGCGCGCCACCACCGATGGAAAACACGCCATACGGCAGGTTGTTAAGTGGAAATTCTGTGTCTGGCGCATTGGCGCTTTCGATCCAGGAACGAAGAAGAGGCAAGTTGATATCCTTTGGCAGCGGGTCAGTCGTACCGTGGGAAAAATCCCAAGGATGTTCCAGCTATTTCTTGCCGGGTGTTCCGTCGAATTTCTTTTCCAGCGTGGTCCAGCAGTCGATGTAATTGTCCTGCATCGGGGCCTCATTGGCCGCGAATGGCGTCAAATGCTGCGGAAAGCGGGTTTCGAACATGAAGGACATGGTGTTGTCCAATTTGCCGGGTCCAAGGTTCGAGGTGCTGGCCTGTTCAAAGGCGTCACGGTCCGGGCCGTGGGGCAGCATCATGTTGTGCAGGCTCATCCCGCCGGGCACAAAGCCTTCGGGTTTGGCGTCATAGACTCCATAGATGTTGCCCATCAGTTCTGACATGACGTTCTTGTGATACCATGGCGGACGGAACGTATCTTCGGCCACCATCCACCGCTCGCGGAACAGGACGAAATCGATGTTCGCAGTGCCTTCGACCCCGCTGGGCGCGGTGAGCACGGTAAAGATCGACGGGTCAGGGTGATCGAACAGGATCGAGCCGACCGGGCAATAGGTTTTCAGGTCGTATTTCACAGGGGCGTAATTGCCGTGCCATGCGACCACGTCCAAAGGTGAGTGGCCGATGTGGGTCTCATGGAACTGCCCGCACCATTTGATCGTCACGGTCGATGGCACCTCGCGGTCTTCGAAGGCGGCCACGGGTGTTTTGAAATCGCGACGGTTCGCAAGGCAATTCGCGCCGATCGGGCCACGACCGGGCAAGTCAAACTTTTGTCCGTAGTTTTCGCAGACAAAGCCACGGCAGGGGCCATCAATCACCTCGACGCGGTAGACCAGACCGCGGGGCAGGATTGCGATTTCTTGCGGACCAAGGTCGATGACGCCGAGTTCGGTATAAAAGCGCAGCGAACCTTCCTGAGGCACCACCAACAACTCGCTGTCGGCGGAATAGAAATACTCATCGACCATACTTTGCGTCACCAGATAGATATGCGCGGCCATGCCGACCTGCGTGTTCACATCGCCCGCCGTGGTCATTGTTCGCATTCCGGTAATCCAGGTCAGGGGCTGATCGGCCTGCGGCATCGGGTTCCAGCGATATTGGCCCAGCGAGGTGACATCATCGGTGATGAACGGCGCGCTTTTCCAATAGGGTACATCGATGCGGTTGAACCGATGAGTGTGTTTGACCGAAGGACGAATGCGATAGCACCACGTGCGTTCATTCTGATGGCTGGGCGCGGTAAAGGCGGTGCCGCTAAGCTGCTCGGCATAAAGCCCGTAATTCACCCGTTGGGGAGAGTTCATGCCTTGGGGTAGAGCACCGGGCAGGGCCTCTGTCTCGAAATCATTGCCGAAGCCGGGCATGTAACCATCGGTAATACCCACAGTACTGGGCGCGCGGGTCATGTCGCGGGGCGCAAATTGCGTGTTCATCAGAGCCTCCCTAAGCTGTGGCCGAGTATCGTTTCATTTGCAACGAAGTCAAGGATTCGATCCAAACTGGTCTTGCCCCGTTTTAGTTCCGGTCTCTTTCGAGCAATGTTTGCTATGAA
>CALGTJ010000233.1 GCA_937901435.1 uncultured Rhodobacter sp.
CCCTACGCGGCCGATATTCGCGCGGCTGTGGGGTTGCCGGTTTTCTCTATGGGCAGCTTTGTGACGTGGTTCCAGTCGGGCCTGTCACCTGCGCGGTATGCTGACGTGGGATAGCGGCGGTTTTGTCCCGAGACTGACGCTTATGCTCGATGGGTTGCGCAACGCGGGGATGAACTGGTGTAAAAGGCGTAGGATTCGGTATTGGGAGAGTTCAGATGAAAGTTGGCGGCACATCCTATCGGTCAATCTGGCGCGAGGCGGGCGAGGTTCGGATTATTGACCAGCGCTGGTTGCCGCATGGCTTTCGCATTGTAACACTGCGCTCGCGCGAGGATTTCGCCGTGGCGATCCGCGATATGTGGGTGCGTGGCGCGCCGTTGATCGGGGCCACTGCCGCCTATGGCGTGGCCGAGGCAATGGCGCTTGATCCCTCTGATGCCCATCTGGACGAGACATGGCAGGTGCTGCACGCCACCCGCCCGACCGCGATAAATCTGCGCTGGGCCTTGGACGGGATGCGGACCTTGTTGCGCCCCTTGCCGCCCGCCGCACGGGCAGAGGCGGCCTTTGTGAAGGCGGCAGAGATTTGCGATGAGGATGTCGAGATCAATCGCCGTATCGGATTGCGCGGGCTTGAGATCATCCGCAAGATCGCCGCCGCCAAAGGTGACGGAACGCCCGTTCGTATTCTGACCCATTGCAACGCCGGCTGGCTTGCGACGGTGGATTGGGGCACGGCGACATCGCCCATGTACCATGCGGTCGATGCGGGATTGGCGGTGCATGTCTTTGTCGATGAGACCCGACCACGCAACCAGGGCGCTTTGCTGACCTCATGGGAGTTGGCCGAGCACGGCGTGAGCCATGATCTGATCGTGGATAATGCGGGCGGGCATCTGATGCAGCGCGGCGAGGTGGACCTGGTGATCGTGGGAACGGATCGCACCACGGCGACGGGCGATGTCTGTAACAAGATCGGCACCTATCTCAAGGCGTTGGCGGCGCAGGACAATGACGTGCCGTTCTACGTCGCTCTGCCCTCGCCGACGATTGACTGGACGGTGCGCGACGGGCTGGCCGAAATACCGATAGAGGAACGCGATGGGCGAGAGGTGACCCATGTGCAAGGCAAACTGGCGGACGGGACGGTGGGCGATGTGCAGATTTCACCGGATAAGACCCCGGCCCGCAATCCGGCTTTTGACGTCACTCCGGCACGGTTGGTCACCGGGCTGATCACCGAACGCGGGGTCTGCGAGGCCTCGGCACAGGGGTTGGCCAGTTTGTTTCCAGAGTTCGCACCTCAGGTATAATCAGCTAAAACGGCGATTTTTGGCCGCAAACGATGCAGAAAGACTGCGTTGGTGTCACAAGCGCGCGGGCACCGCTTGAAACCGGGCGACAAAAGCCGTATCTGCCTGCCAACAACCGTTGAAGGACGTTCCATGGCCACCCGCACAAACCCGCTTCAGTTCATTCAGCAAGTTCGCGCCGAAGTCTCGAAAATCGTATGGCCGAACCGCCGCGAGGTTCTGTTGACCACGGCGATGGTGTTCGTGATGGCGACGCTGACGGCGATTTTCTTTTTCTTTGTCGATCTGATCATCCGGTCGGGGCTGGAGTTTGTCCTGAACGTGATGGCCTGACGCTGCGGCGCGACACTCCGGTCTTTGGCAATTGGTATTAGCACTGTGTCTAGGCGGATTTTCCGTCCAGATCTTTGTCGTGTGTTGCGCTAAAGGACTGTCCTGACCCGCCACAGGTCCGGAAACAATTCCACCTCCAGCATACGGCGCAGATAAGCGACGCCACTGGTGCCGCCGGTGCCACGTTTGATACCGATAACACGCTCGACCGTGGTCACGTGGTTGAACCGCCAACGGCGAAAGTAATCCTCTAGGTCGACCAGTTTTTCCGCCATCTCGTAGATCGACCAATGCCGCGCCGGGTCCGAATAAATCCGCCGCCACATTTCGATGATGGCGGGGTGTTCCTGATGGGGTTTGTCCAGATCACGGGTGATCGCATCTGTGGGCAAATCATGGCCTTGGCGCATGGCAAGCGACAGAACCTCGTCATAGAGGCTGGGTCGGGCCAGTTCGGCGTCCAGCGCCGCATAAAGGTCGGGGCGATGCGCATGCGGTCCCATCATTGCGCGGTTTCGGTTGCCGAGGATATATTCGATCATTCGATATTGATGCGACTGAAAACCAGAGCTTTGACCCAAGGCCTCGCGGAAGGTTGTGTAATCGCTGGGCGTCATGGTGCGCAGAACGTCCCACGCTCCGTTCAATTGCTCGAAAATCCGCGCAATCCTTGAAATCATCTTGAGTGCGGGTTGCACCGCGTCACTGCGGATTGCCTCGCGCGCGGCTGTCATTTCGTGCAGGGCAAGGCGCATCCACAATTCAGAAGTCTGGTGCTGGATGATGAAAAGCATCTCGTCATGGGCGTCCGACACCAGGGCCTGTGCGCCCAGCACGGCGTCAAGGCGCAGGTAATCCGTGTAGGACATGCGCCCGTCAAACGTCATTTGCGCACCGTCTTGGGCCGGATTATAGGGGGTGGTCATGCCGGTAAATCCTTTGTGCAAGGGTTTTTGCAAGGGGAGCCAGAGTATATTTTAAGGTTGAAGTATCTCCGATCCCCCGTTCGGTCAAGTTTGTTACACCGGCCAAAACGGGATTTGCCGTGGTCGCGCGCCCCTTCATACTTGAAGTCAGGCACAGCCCGGTCTATGGACGGTGCAACTTCTGGAACAGGCGTGCATCGATTCGAGTTGCACGCCCGTTTTTATTCTGGATAAAGGGGACTGTTCCCCGCGTAAGAGATAAACAGGTACGGGCGCGTGCGTCTGGCTGAAAAAGGACTGAGGCAAGGTATGGCGAAACGGTGGTATTCTGTGAGCGTGCTGTCGAACTTCGAAAAGAAGATCGCAGAGCAGATCAGGCATTCTGTCGAAGATGCCGGTCTTCAGGACGAAATCGAAGAAGTGTTGGTTCCCACCGAAGAGGTGATCGAGGTCCGGCGCGGTAAAAAGGTAACGGCAGAACGTCGCTTTATGCCCGGTTATGTGCTGGTGCGGATGGAAATGACCGACCGTGGCTATCACCTGATCAACTCGATCAACCGGGTGACCGGCTTTCTCGGGCCGCAGGGCAAACCAATGCCGATGCGCGACCACGAGGTCAACGCCATCCTGAACCGCGTCGAAGAGGGACAAGAGGCACCACGCACTCTGATCCACTTTGAAGTCGGCGAAAAGGTGACTGTCACCGATGGTCCCTTTGAGGGCTTTGACGGCATGGTCGAGGAAGTGGATGACGACAACTCGCGCCTCAAGGTGTCGGTGTCGATCTTTGGCCGGGCCACCCCGGTCGAACTGGAATATACGCAGGTTTCCAAGGAAATCTGACCGTGTTTGCCCGTCCTCGTGGCGGGTGTCTTTGTGGGAGGTTCGGCGGTCGCGACCGTCCGGATCGCACCACGCAACGGATGACCAAGGGGACGCGCCCTGCGGTCGTTGGGCAGTAGGGGACACGCCCCGATCTGCCGAGAACATAAAGGAGAGGCCACATGGCCAAGAAAGTCGCAGGCATGCTGAAACTTCAGGTGCCCGCCGGTAAAGCAGCCCCAAGCCCGCCCGTCGGTCCGGCCTTGGGTCAGCGCGGCATCAACATCATGGAATTCTGCAAGGCGTTCAACGCGCGCACTGCCGATATGGAAGTGGGCGCACCTTGCCCGACCGTGATCACCTATTACGTCGACAAATCCTTCACGATGGACATCAAGACACCGCCCGCGTCTTATTTCCTCAAGAAGGCGGCGAACCTGAAATCCGGGTCAAAGACTCCGGGTCGCGACACGGCTGGCACGGTAACGGTCAAGCAGGTGCGCGAAATCGCCGAAGCGAAGATGAAAGACCTCAACGCAAACGACGTCGAAGCAGCGATGCAGATCATTCTGGGCTCTGCCCGGTCGATGGGTGTCGAGGTGAAAGGGTAAGTCATGGCGAAATTTGGTAAAAGAACCCGCGCTGCCCGTGAAGCCGTTGCAGGCAAAGACAATGTCACCGTCGAAGAGGGCATTGCCCTGATCAAGTCGCTGGCAACCTCGAAGTTTGATGAAAGCATCGAGATCGCCATGTGTCTGGGCGTTGACCCGCGCCACGCCGACCAGATGGTCCGCGGTACGGTCAACCTGCCAAACGGCACAGGTAAAACGGTCCGCGTGGCTGTGTTTGCCCGTGGCGCGAAGGCCGAAGAGGCGACCGCTGCCGGGGCTGACGTTGTCGGTGCAGAGGACCTGATGGAAGCGGTGCAAGGCGGCAAGATCGACTTTGATCGCTGCATTGCAACCCCTGACATGATGCCCATCGTCGGTCGTCTGGGCAAGATCCTTGGCCCCCGCAACCTGATGCCGAACCCGAAAATCGGCACGGTGACCATGGACGTCAAAGAAGCTGTTGAGGCTGCCAAAGGCGGTCAGGTGCAGTTCAAGGCGGAAAAGGCCGGGGTTGTGCATGCCGGTATCGGCAATGCCTCTTTTGGTGAGGACAAACTGGTCGAAAATCTGCGTGCCTTCGTCGATGCGGTCCAGAAGGCCCGTCCAACCGGTGCAAAAGGGACTTATATGAAGAAAGTCTCGATCAGCTCGACCATGGGCCCCGGGGTCAACGTTGACGTTGCAAGCGCAACAGCCAAGTAAGCTTGGTCTTATATGTTTTGAAAGGGCCGGTCCGGAAACGGGTCGCCCCATTTTCATGTTGAAGGCTTTATGGGGTTCGGGCTTCGTTTCACCTGCATGCGCGTAGAACGGGCCGGAAAGGTCGAAGCCAAGCCCGGTAACGCCCCTGCGCAGGAAATGGTTTATTTTTCGCGCAGATCAGGTTACGCTATAGTGACAAGCAACACCACGAAGGCGAATTTCTTTTGAAATCGCCTTCCAAGCCCTGAAATCTTGCGATTGGCGATTCAGGGCTTCACATTTCTTTGGGAATTCTCTAAACATCCGCAGATCAGGTGACCCGATCCTTTCGTGGTGGCCTGATGATTCGTCCAAGACGGTGGGTGAGGCTTGCCTCTTAATTCCTGCCTGAGACGGGATCAGACCAGATTGACCAAGGGCTTGCGCTCGCGGTGGTGTGGCGTCCCGTATGATGGACCCGACCGCCGGAGCGATCCGGTAAAACTGAGCCGGGGGAAACCCCTTATTGGTGGGGTAACCTGCCATGATTGGAGTAAAACTGTGGATAGAGCCCAGAAAGAGAAAACGGTCGACGAACTCGGCCAGATCTTCGAAAGCTCTGGCGTTGTGGTCGTTGCCCACTACGTAGGTCTGACAGTTGCCGAGATGCAGGATCTTAGGGGTCGCATGCGCGACGCTGGTGGATCTGTGCGTGTCGCCAAGAACAAGCTCGCCAAGATTGCCCTTGAAGGAAAAGCCGTCTCTTCGATTGCGGACCTTTTGACCGGCATGACCGTGCTCGCCTATTCCGAAGACCCCGTGGCTGCGGCCAAGGTTGCGGAAGACTTTGCCAAGGATAACAAAAAGTTTGAGATCCTTGGCGGTGCTATGGGCGGCACATTCCTGAACCGCGACGGTGTGAAGGCCGTGTCGCAGATGCCATCCCGCGAAGAGCTTATTGCCTCTATCGCTGGCTGTATCGGCGCACCTGCTTCGAACATCGCTGGGGCCATTGGCGCGCCTGCTTCGAATATCGCTTCTATTCTTTCCACGATCGAGGAACGGGCTGAAGCGGCCTAAGGCAACTGAACGGATCTGCGTGGCGGGTTGAAACTGCACACGTTGGAACACATCTTTAAGAACGGAAAAACGAAATGGCTGATCTGAAAGCACTTGCCGAAAGCATCGTCAACCTGACACTGCTGGAAGCCCAAGAACTGAAAACCATCCTCAAGGACGAGTATGGCATCGAGCCCGCCGCTGGCGGCGCTGTGATGATGGCTGGTCCTGCTGGCGACGCTGCTGCCGAAGCAGAAGAGCAGACTGAATTCGACGTGGTCCTGGTATCCCCGGGCGCCTCCAAGATCAACGTGATCAAGGAAGTCCGCGCAATCACCGGTCTTGGCCTAAAAGAAGCCAAGGATCTGGTTGAAGCTGGTGGCAAGGTCAAAGAAGGCGTGTCCAAGGCAGAGGCCGATGAGGTCAAGGAAAAGCTGGTTGCAGCTGGCGCCGAGGTCGACGTCAAGTAATTGCTCCTTCGCCCTTGCGGGCGGCCTCGCTGGCGAGGAGGCCCGCAAGGGCTAAAGAGCGTTACCATCTAAAAGCTGGTCCCGGTTTTCGGGGCCAGCTCTCCGCGTCTCAGGAAGGGCTTTGTCGCCAAAGTCTTTCCTAAGGTGCGGATTTGATCGGGTGACTACCGGTGGGACGGTGGTCTGGTATGGGTCAGATCCACTCTATTCACGGGCGCAACAGCCGTAGCCCGACGGCGGTTCGTACTTGCGAAAACTGAAAGGTGAGAACACCCATGGCATCGAGCTATCTTGGCCAGAAACGTCTCCGCAAATATTACGGCAAAATCCGCGAAGTGCTGGAAATGCCGAACCTTATCGAAGTCCAAAAATCGTCCTATGACCTGTTCCTGAATTCCGGCGATCAGCTGGAACCGATGGACGACGAAGGCATCAAAGGTGTCTTTCAGTCGGTCTTTCCGATCAAGGATTTCAACGAAACCGCCGTTTTGGAATTCGTCCGCTACGAGTTGGAAAAGCCAAAATACGACGTCGAGGAATGTCAGCAGCGTGACATGACCTACAGCGCCCCTCTTAAAGTGACGCTGCGCCTGATCGTGTTTGATATCGACGAGGATACAGGTGCAAAGTCGGTCAAGGACATCAAGGAACAAGACGTGTTCATGGGTGACATGCCTTTGATGACGCCAAACGGCACGTTCATCGTGAACGGCACAGAGCGTGTGATCGTCTCGCAAATGCACCGCTCGCCCGGCGTGTTCTTTGACCACGACAAGGGCAAGACGCATTCCTCGGGCAAGCTGTTGTTCGCATGCCGGATCATCCCCTATCGTGGCTCTTGGCTGGATTTCGAATTCGACGCCAAGGACATCGTGTTCGCGCGCATCGACCGTCGTCGCAAACTGCCAGTTACGACATTGCTGTATTCGCTTGGGATGGACCAAGAAGGCATCATGGATGCCTATTACGAGACTGTTGAATTCAAGCTGGTCAAGAACAAGGGCTGGGTCACAAAGTTCTTCCCGGAACGCGTCCGTGGCACCCGTCCGACCTATGATCTTGTGGATGCTGCAACAGGCGAGATCATCGCGGAAGCCGGCAAAAAGATCACGCCTCGCGCTGTGAAAAAGCTGATCGACGAGGGCAATGTCGACCAGCTTTTGATGCCATTTGACCAAATCGTTGGCCGCTTCTGTGCCAAGGACATCATCAACGAACAGACCGGTGCGATTTACATCGAAGCCGGTGACGAGTTGACGTGGGAGCTGGACAAGGACGGCGCGGTTTCTGGCGGCTCTCTGAAAGAGTTGCTGGACGCGGGCATCACTGAGGTGCCGGTTCTGGACATCGACAACATCAATGTCGGCCCCTACATGCGCAACACGATGGCGATGGACAAGAACATGAGCCGCGATACCGCGCTTATGGACATCTATCGCGTGATGCGCCCCGGCGAGCCACCGACGGTTGACGCCGCTTCTGCGCTATTTGACACACTGTTCTTTGACAGCGAGCGCTATGATCTGTCTGCCGTTGGCCGGGTCAAGATGAACATGCGTCTGGCGCTACAGGCCGAAGACACGCAGCGCACCCTGCGCAAAGAGGACATCGTTGCCTGCATCAAGGCGCTTGTGCATCTGCGTGATGGCAAGGGCGATATCGACGATATCGACCACCTTGGAAACCGCCGCGTGCGCTCTGTCGGCGAACTGATGGAAAACCAGTATCGCGTCGGCCTGCTGCGTATGGAACGCGCGATCAAAGAGCGTATGTCCAGCGTCGAGATCGACACGGTCATGCCGCAAGATCTGATCAACGCGAAACCTGCCGCCGCTGCTGTGCGCGAATTCTTTGGCTCGTCGCAGCTGTCGCAGTTCATGGACCAGACAAACCCTCTGTCCGAAGTGACGCACAAGCGTCGTCTGTCGGCGCTTGGGCCGGGCGGTCTGACCCGTGAGCGTGCTGGCTTTGAGGTGCGCGACGTGCATCCGACCCACTATGGTCG
>CALGTJ010000234.1 GCA_937901435.1 uncultured Rhodobacter sp.
AGTGTCAAAGCGCACGCGAATATCCGGGTGGCGGCGGGTGAAATCCAAAAGCTTGGGCATCAGCCAGTGATGCGCCACGGTGGGATGCACCCGCAGATTGACGGTGCCCTCGGTTTCATGGCTTATCATCCGCTGCGTGGCCCGTTCCAGATCGTCAAACAGGCCTGAAATTTCCAGCCCAAAGGCGCGCCCGACCTCGGTCAGCTTGGCCGACCGCACACCGCGTTCGAACAGGCTGACATCCAGAAAATCCTCTAAAATAGAAATCTGACGACTGATCGCCACCTGACTGACGCCCAACTCTTTTGCCGCCGCTGTGAACGTCTTGTGGCGCGAGGCGACGGCAAAAGAGCGTAGCGGGTTCAGCGGCAGGTTGATGCGGCGGCGTTGCATAATCTATGGTTATCCTTGAGCGACCATAAGGCACTCGAAATGCTGTTTGGTTAGGCTAAGCTGGGAATCGGAGGTCCGTCAAGGCACTCACAAAGAATTCGTCTTGACCGCAAACACGCCTATGAATACGTCGCCTGCGCCGCATCCGCCAGACCCGGCCCACCTTACGGGCTGGCCGTCTTTTCTGGGCCTTATGGGGCTGTTTCTGCTTGCCGCTGGCGCGGGCTGGGTGTTCGAGCGGATTGGCGCGCCACTGCCGTGGATGATCGGGCCGCTTTTGTTGAGCGCGGCGGTCTTTATGGGGCCCGCGCCGCGCATCACTGTGCCCAACCGCCTGCGGCCCGTCGGGCAGATTGTCGTCGCCACGCAGGTCGGCCTTGCCTTTTCGCCCGCAGCACTGGTGCTGTTGGCAAAGCTTGCGCCGGTGATTGTCGGCACGGCATTGGTCACCGGGGTCTGCATCTTTGCCACCGCCATCCTGATCGCGCGGCTTGCGGGGCAAAGTCTGGCGCAGGCCTTTTTGTCCGCCGCCCCAACCAGCCCGGTAGAGGCGGCGGCCATGGCCACGGCCGCCGGGATCAACCCGATGCCGGTGATCCTGTCGCAAACGGTACGCCTTGCGGCTGTCGTTCTGATCGTGCCCTTTGCGCTTTATGCCATCGACGGCTGGCCCGATGCCCAGCGCGGGCATGTGACACTAAAGGTCAGCGACCCGGTCTCTGTCCTGATCCTCGCGGCCATTGGCATGGCAAGCGCGCGGCTGTTCCGTCTTGCCCGCATTCCCAATCCGAATTTTCTGGGGCCTATGACCGTGGCGGCCGTTCTGTCGGCCAGCGGTTATGGCCCTGTCCCCTATCCGCCGCTGGTGCTTGCGGTGGCGCAGATCGTGCTTGGCACATGGCTGGGCGCGACGTTTCGGCGCGAGATCGTGACCTCGGCCCTGCGGCTGTCGCTGATCAGCGTGGCGACCGCTTTGCTGTTGCTTTTGCTCTGCTCGCTTGGCGCGCTGGCAATCGCCGCCGTGTCAGGCGTGGACTGGCGCACGCTGGTTTTGGGCGCGGCACCGGGGGGCGCGGTGGAAATGGCGCTGACAGCCAAATTCCTGCAACAAAACGTGGTGCTGATTACCACCTTTCATCTGGTGCGTATCTTTATCTTTATGCCAAATATCCCGTGGATCGTCCGACGGCTGGCCCGCCACGATCAGCGAAAACTCAGCAAGGAAGACCCAAAATGACCCCCTTTCGCCCCCTTCCCCAAGACCGCAAGGCACGCATTGCGGTCCTTGACGACTATATGGGCGTCGCGCGTCGCCTTGCCGACTGGTCCTGTCTTGCGGACCGGGCCGAGGTCAGCTTTTACTCTGACGCCATCGCGCCAGAGGCCCTTGTGGCGGATCTTGCCCCCTATGACGCGATCTGCCTGTTGCGCGAGCGGACAGATTTCCCCGCCGAGGTCTTGCAGGGCCTGCCCAACCTCAAGGCGATTGCCGCAACGGGCCGCAAGACCCGCACGCTGGACAGCGACACGGCGGCGCAGCTTGGCATCCCGATCATGACGACCGATGGCAGCGGCAATGGGGCCTATGCGACGGTTGAACTGGCTTGGGGGCTGATCCTTGGGTTGATGCGCCATATTCCGGCGGAATCTGGCGCGATGCGCGAGGGCGCGTGGCAGACCCGGCTGGGCAATGCGCTATATGGGCGGACCCTGGGCCTCGTCGGCCTTGGTAGGCTTGGGTCACGCATGGCTTTGGTGGCGCAGGCGTTTGGAATGGACGTCATCGCGTGGAGCCCGAACCTGACGCCAGAGCGCGCCGCTGCCGCGGGGGCGACCTATGCCGACAAAGAGACCTTGTTTCGCAGCGCCGATATCGTGTCCCTGCATCTGGTGCTTGGCCCGACAACACAGGGGATCGTCAGCGCCGGGGATCTGGCACTGATGAAACCCACGGCCCTGTTGATCAATACCTCACGTGGGCCGCTGGTCGACGACGCCGCCTTGCAAGAGGCCTTGGCACAGGGCCGCATCGCTGGCGCGGGGATTGACGTGTTTGACACAGAACCGCTGCCCCCCGACGCGCCGATCCGTCAAAGGCCAAATGCGCTGTTGACCCCGCACCTGGGATATTCGGTGCAAGAGACATTCGAGAGCTTTTATCAGCAGACCGTTGAAAATCTGGATAGCTGGCTGGATGGCAAGCCAAAGCGATTGTCCAAATAAACATCAAAACGCCGGCCCCCGTGAGGGGACCGGCGATGATAAGGTACGCCTGCGACAGGCTTATTTGCCGATGCCGCGCGCAGCAGCCAGATCTTTCCAGGTTTTCATGTCGTTGATGTAAGCATCGCGGAACTCAGCCGGGCTTAGGTCGCCTGCGATTGCAAAGTTGTCTGCCAACAAGGCCTGCATTGTCTCGCTTTGCATTGCAGTTCCCAGATCGGCACTGATTTTTGCAACCAGAGCGTCATCCATTCCACCGGGGCCAAAGACTGCAACCCAGCCGTTCATATCCACCCCAGAGACACCGGCCTCGCCGCTTGCCGGAACATCGGGCAACAGCGCAAAACGCTCTGGCGCAAGCACGGCCAGCGCCTTGACGCGACCGTCATTGACATAGGGCATGACGCTGGCGGTGGTCGAAATATAGGTATCGGCATGACCGCCCATCAGGTTTGTCATCGACTCGCCCGCCCCCTTGAAGTGAATGACATCCGCAGGCAGGTTCGCCGCCTGAATAACCAGTTCAGACATGAAGTGACCGGAACTGCCCGGACCAGCGGTGGCCATGAACATCGGACGGTTCTGGGCCTCTTCAAGGAAGCCTTTGAAATCGTCAGATTGGACCTTGGCCCCCCCGACCAGCACGTAGGGGCTGGTGATCAGCAGGGAAATCGGCGTGACGTCTGCAACCTGATCATATTGCAGATCGGTCTGAATCGCAGGCGCGGTGCTGATGGCGGCTGTATTGACCAGCAGGGTCAACCCGTCCGGGGCCGCCTGTGTCATCTCGGTTGTTCCGATCATGGACCCCGCGCCGGGCTTGTTCACGACCACGACGGGCTGACCCCAGATCTTTTCCAACTCGATGGCAAGCGGACGCGCGGTGCGGTCCGTAGAGCCACCTGTGCCATAGGGAACGATGAGCGTCACAGGACCACTTGGAAAGCTGTCCTGAGCAAAGGCAACCGTCGAGCTAAGTGCGACACCGATTGCCGCTGCGATGATCTTTTTCATTGTAGTCTCCTCCTCTGGGTTTTTGTCTCGATCTTAAATGTCTGTTTCGACCTTTTTACGGCCTTTGGGCGGGCACGGCGCGGTCTGGTCAGTGGCCCGCGCCCCCATCTTTATCCTATCCCCCAAGCGCGGTGTGACGATCCTCTGCGGACTGGCGGCGACGACGGCGCAGGCCGCTGATCAATGTCCAGACCAGCAAAAGCGCTGAAATGGCAAGGACGGTCCCGGCAATCGGGCGGTCGATCACGGCGGTAAAGTCGCCACGCGACAAAACCATCGCGCGGCGGAACTGGGTTTCCACCAACGGCCCCAGCACAAACCCCAGCAGCAAAGGGGCGGCGGGCAGGTCCGCAAGGCGCATGACATAGCCAAGCACGCCAAAGCCCAGAACCATGATCACATCGACCGGATTGGCGCGCACGCTATAGGCCCCGATGCAGACGAAAACCAGAATAGCCGGATAGAGATAGTGATAGGGGATCAGCAAAAGCCGCACCCAAAGTCCGATCAATGGCAGGTTCAGCACCAGCAGGATCAGGTTGCCGATCCAAAAGCTCATCACAAGCCCCCAGAACAGCGCGGGCTGTTCTGCGATCAGGGTCGGCCCCGGCTGGATGCCATGCACCATCAGCGCCCCCAACATCAGCGCCATCGTGGCGCTGCCGGGGATCCCCAGCGTCAGGGTCGGAATGAAGGCGGTCTGGTCGGCGGCATTGTTGGCGGTCTCGGGGGCCACGATCCCCTCGATTGCGCCAGTGCCAAAGCGTTCAGGCGTCTTG
>CALGTJ010000235.1 GCA_937901435.1 uncultured Rhodobacter sp.
CTTACGCTACCGCCGCCATCACACACCCTCGCCTCGATGAATAATCCGGGTTAGAGTCCAGCGAGCGTTTGTGTCCTTTTGCGCGGCCTTGTTGGGCTTGTCCGGCCAAATCTCTGCGGCAGTCTTCCCGGCCTTGATCGCTTCCTTCTCAGGATCGGTGTTGCGCTGCTTCGGAGCCGGGATCAGGCTCGCGTCCACGATCTGACCCGACATGGGAATGTATCCCTTCTTGTGAAGTTGCCAGTCGAACGCCTTCATCACCCGTTTGAGTGCGCCAGTTTCGGTCAGCCAATTGCGGAAGTGGCGGATCGTGTTCTCGTCCGGCGTCGGCGCGCCCAGATCGAACCCCAGAAACCGCATCCACGACAGCCGGTCGCGGATCATGAATTCCATGCGCGCGTCGCTGAGATTGTGCTGCGCTTGCAGGATCAACGCCTTGAACATCGACACGGGATCAAATGGCGGGCGACCACCTTTTGACCCATCGCCATAGCCTAGGCCATCCACCAACCAGCCTCGGAAATATTCGAAATCAACCGTCGCATCCAGAACCTCAAGCGGGTCGCCGTGCTTGCTGAGCGCCTCAAGATGGTCGGACAAACCGAAAAGATTGCTGGGTTCCATGACTACACCTCCGTGCAATCAGTGAATCACAAAACGATCAATTCAGGTAGGTTATTGCGGGTGTCCAGCTTGAAAAACCGCTCACGATCTGCTTCAATACAAACGTTGCGCTTCGCGGCTGAATCCACCGCCAAGTAGACAAGACGTGTAGAAAGGAGGCGCAATGAGAGACAATTGGACGGCTTTCTATTTTACAGGCCTTTTTACGGGTGTTTTTTCTGTCTGTTGGATGGGCCCTGTGATGGCGCTGCCGCCAGATCCCCAACGCCCCTTTGTGGCGCAGGACTGTCCTGCGGCTTTGGCCCGCCTTGCCGAAGCCGAGGCTGGCAATCCATTGATTTCCAAACCTGAAATGGCCGAGGTCGTTCTGCGCGCCAAGGCGCAGGCAAAGCGGCTGTGCCCCGCATCAGCAACAGACACCGCCCTGCCGGACGTTGCTCCACTGCGCCTGCGGGGCGCCGAGACAAATTAACCTGAGACATCTGTAACGAAGAGAGTGATTCCGTGCCTGTTTTGACTGAAACTACCGACGCCCTGAACACAGCCTCTACGACCTATACGATTGGCGTGGGCGATTATTTCTTTGGAAGCCTCGGCTCAAGTGATTCAGACTGGATCGAAGTCACGCTGGAGGCAGGGCAGACCTATACATTTGCAATGGTGGGTGTCGGGGCCACAACGGACAGTCTCAGCGATCCCTATCTGCGCCTGCGCGACAGTGCTGGCAGCGAAATCGCCTTCGATGATGATGGTGGTCCGGGCGTCAACAGTGCCATCACCTTTACCGCCACCACAAGCGGGACCCATTATATAGATGCGCAATCTTACAACGGGGCCTCTACCGGGGACTACGGTCTGTCGATGACCGCGGGGGCCCGCGCCAACTATGATGTGACAATGGGCGCGGGCAACCTGATCCGCACGGATCTGTCCTGGTCCGCGAGCCCCGGCACCCCGACGACCGTGACATGGTCGATCCGTGACTTTGGGACGGAACCCGACGGTGGCAACAGCTTTATCGCCCCCAGCGCCGCCCAGATCGCCGCCATCCAAGAGGTCATGGGCTACTTTGACGGGGTCAGCGGGCTGACCCTGTCGCAGGTTGCGCCAAATACCACCTCGAATGACGCCACGATGGTCTTTGGCGCCTATTCCGCCAATGACGGCTCTGGTGCCTATGCCTATCTGCCGGGCAATGCATCGGTCGGCGCCAATGCCGGCGATGTCTGGCTGAATAACAATTCGGGCAGCACAACCTCTTTGCCGATGGGCAGCTACAGCTATTTCGTGCTGCTGCACGAGATCGGCCATGCGCTTGGCCTGTCCCATCCGGGTGATTACAACGCCGCGCTTGGCGTCTCGATCACCTATGCCAACAATGCCCAGTTTACACAGGACTCTCACCAATACACGTTGATGAGCTATTTCGACGAGGGCAATACCGCCAGCACGATGAACAGCTATCCCGATACGCTGATGCTCTATGACCTGCTGGCCCTGCACCAGCTTTACGGGGCCGATATGACCTATCACGCGGGCAATACCACCTATGGCTTCAATGCCACCGTGGGCGGGGCCTATGATTTCACCACCAACCTCGATCCTTTCCTCAGCATCTGGGACGGCAGCGGCAATGATACGCTGGATCTGTCCGGCTATA
>CALGTJ010000236.1 GCA_937901435.1 uncultured Rhodobacter sp.
ATGGGCAGCCACGGCATCGGTGTGTCGCGTCTGTTGGGGGCGATCATCGAGGCGAGCCATGATGACAAGGGCATCATCTGGCCAGAAGAAGTCGCGCCGTTCCGCGTGGGGATCGTCAACGTCAAGCAGGGGGATGCCAAGGCCGATGCGGCCTGCGAGGCGCTGTATGAACAACTTACAGCCGCCGGGATCGAGGTTCTGTATGACGACCGCAACGAACGGGCCGGGGGCAAATTTGCGACCATGGACCTGATCGGTCTGCCATGGCGCGTGACCGTCGGCCCGCGTGGTCTGGCCAACGGTATTGTCGAGCTTACGTCGCGCCGCACAGGCGAAAGTGAAGAACTGGCACCCGAGGCTGTGCTGGCTCGGTTTCAATAGGCGCATTGGGGGGCGCGGGGCATCGGATTTTCGTCGAAAACCCGACCGGCTGGGGGCCAGCCCCCAGACCCCCGGAGTATTTGTGCCAAGATGAAACAACAGGATGTCTTCTAAACAACGGATTCCCATCGCATGCAGTTTCCCCTACACTTCGAGAAGGAAAGATGGACCGGGAGGCGGCAATGATCAGGCTATTGACCATGGCAGCGGGGCTGTCCGGTGCGGTGAGCCTATCGCAATTCCCTGAATTTTCACAACAATATCTACAACGCCTGTCGGGCGCGGTGGATGAGTTGCGCGGTGTGGTGGTCTCTTTTGATGCGGCCGCGTCCTCGTCGGGGATCACACGGGAAGAAGCACTGGCCGAACTCAACGGATCTGCCTTTCAGGCGCAACTCGGCGGAAATCTGTCGGGGCAGATCAACCGGTATGAACGCCTTGCCGACAGCTATGCCGCACTTAAAGAGATCGAACCGCTGCAACGGCTGACGCAGGTCTATCGGTTCAACGATGCCGATCTTGCGCGCCGCACTTGGGCCGATTTTCGCCCCGCGGTGCCTGTCACGGCTGACGGGTTTATCTGCGCCGCCATCGGGTATGCGTTGGGCTGGCTGGCGCTGTCCGGTTTGATTGCGCTTATTTTGCGACTGTTTCGGCGCACGGCTGCCAGTTGACCCAGATGTGGCTTGACCATTCCGCTACGCCCGCACAGGGTCCGGTGCGAACGGATCGAGTGACATAGTGAAAACTGCCCCTTTTGCTGCCTTTGAATGGATGATCGCCTGGCGATACCTGCGTGCGCGTCGCGCCGAGGGTGGCGTCTCTGTGATGACATGGATCAGCCTGATCGGCATCACGCTGGCGGTTTTTGCCCTGATTGCCACGCTGGCTGTGCGGGCCGGGTTTCGTGCGGAATTTGTGGACACGATCCTTGGCGCGAATGCCCATGTGACGGTCTATTCCAGCCTCTATGTGACCGAAGCAGGCCAGACCACCCGCGCGATCCCGGATTTCGAAGCGATGGCAGAGGCGATCAAGGCGATTCCCGCCGTCACCCGCGCCGCCCCTCTGATCAAAGGGCAGGTGCTGGCCTATCTGCGCAGCGCCAATGCGGGCGTCGAGGTGTTCGGGATAACTTTGGAAGAGCTCAAGGGCCTGCCCGGTATCGCCCAAAGCGCCGAGGCCTATGGCGATCTGGAGCAATTCAACCAAGGCGTCGCCATCGGCACCGGCGTGGCGCGCGAACTGGGCGCGACGGTTGGCGATCAGATCAAGCTGATCTCGCCCAATGGGGTCAAGACCGCCTTTGGCACCAGTCCACGGATCAACGGCTATGAGGTGGTCTATATCTTTTCCGCCGGGCGCTATGACATTGATCGCACACGGGTTTACCTGCCGTTCACCGAGGCGCAGAGCTTTTTCAACAAAGAGGGCATCGCGGACGAGATCGAGGTCATGGTAGAAAGCCCCGAGGACGTCGACGAGATCCTCCCCGCTCTGCTGAGTGCCGCAGGGGATCGTGCGCTGGTCTGGACGTGGCGGGATTCTGCAGGGGGGTTCCTGCGAGCGCTGGATGTCGAGGACAACGTGATGTTCATCATTCTGTCGATCCTTGTCCTGATCGCCGCCATGAACATCATCAGCGGCCTGATCATGCTGGTCAAGAACAAGGGCCGCGACATTGGGATCCTGCGCACTGTGGGCCTTAGCGAGGGGTCGATCCTGCGCATCTTCTTTATCTGTGGGGCCTCTGTTGGCCTGATCGGCACGCTTGTGGGGGTCATCATCGGCTGTCTTTTCGCGATCTACATCGACACGATTTTTAGCTTTGTGAACTATATCATGGGCGGCGGCGTCTGGGATCCATCCATTCGGGGCATCTATGCGCTGCCAGCCAAGCTGGAATTCTGGGACGTCATGTCGGCGGTCGGCCTGTCGCTTGGCCTCAGCTTTATCGTGACGATCTTCCCGGCGCGCCGGGCGGCCCGCATGAACCCGGTCGAGGCGCTACGGTATGAGTGATCTGGCCCCCGATCTGGCTCTTGATCTCCAAGCGATCAGCAAGACCTACAACGCGGGTCTGCCCGGTGAAGTGCGCGTGCTGCAAGAGGCCACACTGACCGTGCAAAAGGGCGAGGTCGTCGCCCTCGTCGCCCCCTCGGGCGCGGGCAAATCGACCCTGTTGCATATCGCCGGACTGCTGGACACGCCCGACAGCGGCCGCGTGCAGATCGCGGGCACCGATATGACCGGACTGGGTGACCGCAAACGCACCGCCACGCGCCGCCAGCAGGTCGGATTCATCTATCAGTTTCATCACCTGCTGCCGGAATTCTCGGCGCTGGAAAACATTGTCCTGCCGCAACTGGCCAATGGGGTGTCACAGGCGGTGGCGACCGAACGCGCGCGGATGCTCTTGGCTCAGGTCGGCGTCGAAGCCCGCGCCACCCATCGTCCCGCCGCCATGTCGGGCGGAGAGCAGCAGCGCGTCGCCTTTTGCCGCGCCTTGGCCAATGCGCCCTCGGTCTTGCTGGCGGACGAACCCACGGGCAACCTGGACCCCGCCACCTCTGATGTCGTCTTTGGCGCCCTTATGTCGCTGGTCCGTGGCACCGGCATGGCCGCGCTGATCGCCACGCATAACATGGACCTCGCCGCGCGGATGGACCGGATTGTGCGCCTGACCGATGGGCAGATCGTGCCCGGTTAAGGCGCGCAACGCGCCGCTACCTGCGACCCCGATAAACCCGTTCGACTTGATCCGGATCAAGTTCGCGCCGCCGCATCCCCCCTATACTGGCCCCAGTCATCCGCTTTGAAAGGGCCTGTTATGGACTGGAAACTGATCTGTGCCGCGTCACTCTTTGCCGCCACGCCGTTGATCGCGCAAGAGCCGGACGGGCGTGCGACCTATGTGCGGTTCTGCGCCACCTGTCACGGGATGGAGGCGCGGGGCGACGGGCCGATGGGGCCAAGCCTGATCCTGATGCCCAAGGACCTGACCCGACTTGCGGCGGAAAACGATGGAGTCTTTCCGACCTTTGATGTCATCGCCAAGATCGATGGGTCCAACCCGCTGATGTCCCACGGCAGCCCGATGCCGGTCTACGGCGACTTTTTCCTCGGCAAGGGCGTGGCGATGAAGGTCGAGAGCGGGCAAATGGTGATGACCAGCCAGCCCATCGTCGATCTGGTGGGGTATTTGCAGGGGATACATGAGTGATCTAGGCCGACCCGGCTCGGAACAAGGGCTTTAGGCCGCCGAGCCAGGTTGCCCTGTGTTGCGCCATTGGTCTGAGCGACACAGGACAACGCCCGTTCTTGCCCCGGCTCGGGACAAGGCCTTTAGGCCGCCGAGCCAGCGACGGCCCGTTCCCGCGGGCTGGCGCTTTGTCGATGCTGGGTACTCCGCTCAATTCCTAGAGGCATTTTGCACCATAAAGTGACCCGTACAACCGTCACAGCGCCACCCCACGGGCCGTCGCTTGCGCGTCCGATCTAAGTTGGTGCATAACATTGCAAAAATTATATGATGAAGAGGCTCTCTTTGCGTTTAACAATGTCGCAGGTAATGGCGTTCTTGAGAGTCGGTGACTCGTACGAAATTTCTGGATTCTGCTGCCCATTCGCTAGCTGACTTGTCCAAACGCCATTCTGTCCCGTTCGCGTCCAATATAAACACCGGAACAACTCCATCTGGGTGAACTGTCCCCAACAAAACAACCAAGGCTTCAAATGTGCGCTGTCTGCCTGTTTCAGGATAATTTTTAGTGGGTCGTTCAATTTCCCATGAGTGATTATTCGTTCGCTTAGAAAGTGGTGCCGATCCACCGCCTTCACCAGGGAACATAAATATGACCCTATTTTCTTCAAAGATCAAAGTAATTGAGTGTTCTGTTCCGTCTTTTGGTTTGCTTACTTCCAACTGAAATTGAAAGGTTCCTTCAAAATTTATCAAACATCCAACTCCTCCACAAACTTGGCATTCTCCTGAATATACTGAAACCGTAACTCCGGTTTCTTCCCCATCAGCCGCTCGACCAGATCGCCGGTTTCGCCGGGGTCGTCTTCGTCGATGGTGACCCGGATCAGCTTGCGCGTGGCGGGGTTCATGGTGGTGTCTTTCAGGTCCTTGGCGTCCATCTCTCCCAGACCCTTGAAGCGCGAGACGTCGATTTTGCCTTTGCCGCCAATGCCTTTGGCCAGCCACATGTCGCGTTCGGCCTCGTCGATGCAATAGACCCGATGCGCGCCTTGGGTGAGGCGGTACAGCGGTGGGCAGGCCAGATACAAATGCCCGGTGTCAATCATGGGCCGCATCTGGGTGAAGAAAAACGTCATCAGAAGTGCTGCGATATGGGCGCCGTCCACGTCGGCGTCAGTCATGATGATGATCTTGTCATAGCGCAGATCGTCGATGTTGAATTTGCTGCCCAGCCCCACGCCAAGCGCTTGAGTCAAATCACTAATCTCGGCGTTCGATCCGATCTTGGACGAGGCCGCGCCCAGCACGTTCAGGATCTTGCCGCGCAGGGGCAGCAGCGCCTGCGTCTTGCGATCCCGCGCCATTTTGGCAGAGCCACCCGCCGAGTCGCCCTCGACGATGAACAGCTCTGTCCCCTCGCGGGTTTTGGACGAACAATCGGTCAGCTTGCCCGGCAGGCGCAGCTTTTGCGTGGCAGTCTTGCGTTGCGTCTCTTTTTCCTGACGGCGGCGCAGGCGTTCTTCGGCGCGCAGCACAAGAAAATCAAGGATCGCGCCCGCCGATTTCGTATCCGCCGCGAGCCAGTTGTCAAAGTGGTCGCGCACAGAGTTTTCGACCATGCGCTGCGCCTCGGTGGTGGCAAGACGGTCCTTGGTCTGGCCGACGAATTCCGGCTCTCGGATAAAGCAAGAGACCAGCGCGCAGCCGCCTGTCAGCAGGTCCTCGCGGGTGATGGTGGCGGCCTTCTTGTTGTTGACCAACTCGCCGTAGCCCTTAATGCCCTTGAGGATCGCAGCCCAGAACCCGGCCTCGTGCGTACCGCCCTCGGGGGTGGGGATGGTGTTGCAGTAGGACTGGATGAACCCGTCGCGGGCGGGGGTCCAGTTGATCGCCCATTCGACCTTGCCGGGCACGCTGAACTTGTCGCCAAAAGACACGAGGCCGGCAAAGGGGCGTTCGGCATAGACCGACGAGCCGCCGAGACGCTCGTTCAGGTAGTCCGACAGGCCGCCGGGAAAGTGGAACTTGGCCTCTTTCGGCGTTTCGCCGTCGTCGATGCCGGATTTCCACCGAATCTCAACGCCCGAGAACAAATAGGCCTTGGAGCGGGCCATGGAAAAGAGCCGGGCGGGTTTGAGTTTCAGCGATCCGAAAATTTCTGGGTCCGGGTGGAAGGTGACAGAGGTGCCGCGCCGGTTGGGGGCCGAGCCGATCTTGGCCAGCGCACCTTGCGGGATGCCGCGCGAGAACTCCATCATATAAAGCTCTTTGTTACGGGCCACCTCGACGCGCAGATGGTCAGACAGGGCATTGACCACGGACGAGCCGACACCATGCAGACCGCCCGAGGTTTCATAGCTGTCGCCAGAGAATTTACCACCCGCGTTCAGGGTGCAAAAGATGATCTCCAGCGCGGTCTTGGTCGGATCCTTGGGGTGGGGATCAATCGGGATGCCCCGGCCATTGTCGCGAACAGTGACATGGCCGTTTTCGTGAAGCTCGATCTCGATCCAGTTGGCATGGCCTGCGACGGCCTCATCCATCGAGTTGTCGACGATCTCGGCCACCATATGGTGCAGCGCGCGGTCATCCTTGCCGCCGATATACATACCGGGGCGCAGGCGCACATGCTCCATATCCTCAAGGACCTGGATCGATGAGGCGTCATAGGTTTTGTCATTGGCTTTTTGGCCGGAGAGAAGATCATCGGCGGGCATGGGCACTGCTCTCTTTGTTTTGTTGGCGACAAATAAAGCAGAAAAACGCGGTAAGGGAAAGCACAGAGCGTCACCTATAACGGCGCGATGGTCTTATTTTATGGGCGATGACAGGTCTTGCCCCTGATCGAAACGGATCAAGCGATCAATGGCCGCCTCGCGGGTCTCGGCACGGGTCAGACGCAGATCGCCATGGACGTTTAGCGGGTGTTCCAGCAGCGAGCTATGGGTGCGCGCCATGACGGAAAAGTGACGGATCGAGGTAATGGAGACGCGCGTGTCTTGCGGGCTGTGCTGCATCAGAATGCGTGTTGGCACGGCTTCGTAAAAGGATGGATAGGCAAAGGCCCCGGACATGACGAACGCGGAACTGATCCGGGGCAGGGTGATCCCAAGATGGCGCGGCAAGAATAGCAGGTTCAGCGCGGTAATCGCCCCGGCAGAACTGCCCCCCAGCATCAGGCGATTGGCAAGGCCATATTTTGCGCCATGCTGGCCAAGCCATTGGAAGAAAACAAATCCATCCTCCATCGGGGCCAGTCCGGCAGGGCCAGTAAAGAACGGGTTTAGCCTAAAGTCATAGGTGTCCACATCCTCTTGCAGGTCGTCAAACAGGCTTTGGGTCTGGCGTGACAAGGCCTCGCGCGGGGTCTTGAGGCGATACTGCACAAAGGCCGTGGCAATCCCGCGCTGGGCAAAGAGGGTGCCGATATTTCCATGGGCCGTGTGTTCGATGCTGCCCGTTCGAAAGCCCCCGGAATGAAACCAGATCAAGAGGGGATGAGGCGCGTCGCAATCCGGCGGTAAAATCAGGCGCGCGTGCAAATGTGTGACCCCACCCGCGCCGGGCATGCGGGCGTATTTGACCGTATGGTCCCGGACCAGTCGGTCTGCAAAAACAGGCATGTCATTGGTCATCGGGTATCAGAGGTCATCGGGTATCGGGCTTTTGTCAGGGTCACACCAGACTAACGCCAGCACATGGCAAAATCGTGGCGACGGCTGACACTCTTGTCCTGCCCGCCCCCCGTAGATCGGGCGTGCCCCCTCGACTTTCCGGAATGGTTCACAAAAATTTGAGGGTCACAGCCTCAGAGGTTTTCGGTCTGGGGCATCCCAAGCACGTGATACCCACCATCCACGCGCACGATTTCCCCGGTGGTGCAGGCGCCGTAGTCGGACGCTAGATAGACGGCAGTGCCGCCCACAGCCTCTAACGTGGCATTCGCACGCAGGGGGGCGTTCATGTCGGTGTGCTTGAAGGTCTTGCGCGCGCCACCGATAGCCGCCCCGGCAAGGGTTTTCATCGGCCCCGGAGAGATGGCATTCACGCGGATGCCCTCGGGGCCAAGATCATTGGCAAGGTAGCGCACAGTGGATTCCAGTGCCGCCTTGGCCACGCCCATCACGTTGTAATAGGGGGTCACCCGGTTTGCGCCCTGATAGGTCAGGGTCAGGATCGTGCCGCCATTTGTCATAAGGGGCCGGGCGCGCCGCGCCACGTCGATCAGCGAGTAGCAA
>CALGTJ010000237.1 GCA_937901435.1 uncultured Rhodobacter sp.
ATGATCCCCAGAGGGATCAACATACTCAGCGGGGCCTCGCGCACCTCTGTCAGATCCTCCCGCGGGGGGGCAAGATAGAGCGCCTCGACCACCCGCCAGATATAGATGACGGCCAGCAGCGAAGACATGGCAATCACGATGCCCAGCGGCCAGAGACCTTTCTCGATGGCCGATTGCACCAGAATCCACTTGCTGATGAAACCCGCCGTGCCCGGCACACCGATCAGGCTGAACCCCGCAAACACAATCGCAGCAGACGTCCAGGGCATCCGCCGCCCCATGCCCGCGATCTGGCCGTGAAACGATCCACCCGTGCGATAGACAAGCGCGCCGACCCCAAGGAACAGCGTGGCTTTGGTGATACCGTGATTGAACATATGGGTGATCGCGGCGGTCAGGCTGCCTTCGGTCAGCAATCCGATCCCCAGCAGCATGTACCCGATCTGCGCGATACTGGAATAGGCCAGCATCCGCTTCATATCCTGCTGGAATACGGCCATCAGGCTGGCCCCGAACATCGCCAGAATCGCCAGCGGGAAAATCAGGATCTCCAGCGTGTTCACCTCAAATGTGAACTGCGGCTGAAAGACCGAGAACATGAACCGCATCATCACATACAGCGCGACCTTGGTCGAGGTCGCCGCCAGAAACGCCGTCACCGCAGAGGGGGCTTGGGTATAGGCATTTGGCAGCCACAGATGCAGGGGAAACACCGCGACCTTCAGGCCCATACCGACCACGATGAACGCAAAGGCAGAGCGCACGGTGCGATTGGCCCCCTGCTCTGCGATGCGATCCGCGATGTCGGCCATATTCAGCGTGCACGTCGCCATATAGAGCAGGCCGATGCCGATGACAAAGAAGGTCGCACCGATAGTGCCCATCATCAGGTAATCAAACGACGCCGTCAGAGCGCGCTTGTCGCGATATGCCCCCTGCGCGATCAGCACATAGGTGGAAAGAGAGGAAATCTCTAGGAAAACAAAGACGTTGAACGCATCGCCCGTGACCACAACGCCCATCAGGCCGGTGAAACACAGCAGGTAGCAGGTGTAGAACAGCGTATGATTGCGCCGCGGGATTTCGGCGTTCACGCTGGTGCGCGCAAAGGGCAGCACGACGGTGCTGATCCCGCTGACCAGCAGCATGATGAACGCGTTAAAGGCATCGACCCGGTATTCGATCCCCACAGGTGGGGCCCAACCGCCAAGCTTGTAAGAAATCACCGTGCCGTCGATGGTTTGCATCATCAGCCAAGAGGCGATGACCAGAGACACGAGGCTGGAGACAAAGGTGATCGGCCAAGCCAGCGCGCGACTGCCAAGGACAACCGTCAGAGGTGCCGCAAGAAAAGGCACCAGAATGGCCAGCACCGGCATGTGATCGCTAAAGGCGACCGCGACGTGAATGGCAGAATGAGCTGTTTCGGTTGACACTATGCCCGCCCGCCCATCGCATCGCCATGCGTGGCGTTCTCTTGCTCGACGAGGACGCGTTCTATGTCCAGAATGCCGTCCTCTTCGATGGTGTTGTATTCTTCGCGGATGCGCACGATCAACGCCAGCGCCAGCGAGGTCGTGGCGATCCCCACCACAATCGCGGTCAGGATCAGAACATGCGGCAGCGGGTTGGAATAGATGACATCCGGGTCAATCTGCATATCAACCGGAAAGATCGGGGCGGTGCCGCCGGTGATCTTGCCCATCGAGATATACAGCATAAAGACCGCGACCTGAAAGATATTCAGCCCGACCAGCTTTTTCACCAGATTGCTGCGCGCCACGACGATATAAAGGCCCGTCATCATCAGCACGATGAACAGCCAGTAATTCACATGGCCGACGATGAACGCCCAGGTAAACTCCTGAAACATCACCACTCCTCATCGCTGATGACGGGCGGGCGGCTGGCAAAGGCGTAATAGATCGCCACCATGACGCCCGTGACCGTGATGCCGACGCCGAATTCCACCGCAAGGATGCCGTAGTGCTGGCCATGCTCAGGATGATGCGGCGACAGCGCGCTGTAATCGAGGAAATTATACCCCATGAACAGGCTGACAACGCCCGTGCCCGCATAGATCAAAACGCCCAGCCCCATCATCTTGTGAACCAGCCAAGGCGGAAAGACCTGCTGCACCTTGGCGACGCTGAAAACGATCCCGTAGGTGATAAAGGCCACCGCCATGATCACGCCGGCCTGAAACCCACCACCGGGGGAAAAATCGCCATGGAACTGCACATAGAGGGCTAAAAGGATGATGGGGCCGACCAAAAGCTTGGTCACCACACGCAGGATCAGATGGTGGCGCATCAGCTGTTGCCCCGCTTTTCGTCGTCTTCGTCTTCCTTGCGCCGCCGCCCCTTGAGGCCGCTCAGCAACAGCAGCACCCCCACGCCCGCCGTGAACACCACCGCCGTTTCGCCCATGGTGTCATAGCCGCGATAGCTGGCCAGAATGCCGGTGACGATATTGGGCACGCCGATCTCATGGGGCGAGCGTTCCATGAATTCCGGGTAGAGATAGACCATCGCCGGTGCATCCGCCGCGCCATAGTTGGGCATGTCCAGCGTGCCATAAAACAGCGCCGCCCCCGTCACGATCACCACAAACAGCGGCACCAGAGGCGACTGACGAGACGGCTTTTCGTGGCGCGAGGTCAGCGACAAGGTTGAAAACATCAAAACCGTAGAAATCCCCGCCCCCACCGCCGCCTCGGTAAAGGCCACATCGACCGCATCCATCGTGACCAGCAACAAGGCCGACAAAAAGCTGAACACACCCGACAACATCACCACCGCGAACAGGCTCAGCGTGCGCACGACGGCCAAAGCCGTGACCACAAGCATGATGAAAAGCGTTATGGTGATGAAGGTTTCTATTGTTCCACGCCTTATTCTTGCTCTGCCACCCGAAGGTCTTGCAGCGGCATATCAGGGTCCGCGCCAACCAGTCCTGCTGCCTCTATCGGGCGACGGCCCGACACCAGTGCGGCGTTTGCAACCGCATGGGTGGCGGTGGGTCCGGTGATGAACAGGAAAATCCCGATGATAATCAGTTTGACCGTCACCAGCGTAAAGCCGGCCTGCACGCACATCCCCGCGATCAAAAGGATCATACCCGCCGATTCAGAGACAGACGAGGCATGCAGGCGCGCCCAGAAATCTGTGAGCCGCCAAACACCGAACGCCCCGACCACCGTAAAGAAGCCACCAGACAGCAAAAGGACCCAGCTGATGACATCGCACAGGATCTCAAGACCGCTCATCCCTCTGCCTTTATCTCTGCCCGTTTCGCGTTGGTGTCGCCATTGTCTCCGATAGCGCGGTAGCGAAAATATTTCAGGACCGCGATCGTGCTGACAAAGTTGATCAGCGCGTAAAGCATTGCGATATCAAGGAAATCGGGCCGTTCCGCCAGAAACCCAAGCACACCGATCAATAGCACTGTCAACGTGCCGAAGGTATTGGTCGCCAGCACCCGGTCATACAACGTCGGCCCCGCATAAAGCCGCACCAACACCAGCAGCATCGCCACAAAGACCGCGACAGCCGCCGCCGCAAACATCACGTCCCTGCTCTCTGGTCTTGCCCCGTTTTAGTTCCGGTCTCTTTCGAGCAATGTTTGCTATGAAGG